>JAURLF010000022.1 GCA_030831375.1 Gaiellales bacterium
ATCGTGACGTGGTCGCCCTTGACGATGATCTTCGTCTCCACGCGCAGGCGCACGTCGCGGTTTCTGCCGTCGTCGTCGAGCCACGCCGTCGGCGCGATGTACTCGCCGTCGGGGAGCTTCTTGATCTCGTCGCGCAGGCGCTTCTCCGAGTAGTCCATCCAGTCGTACGCCGCCGACATGCAGGTGTCGGCGCCGTACTTCTCGAGCAGGCGGTAGAAGCGGTCGCGGCCGAGGATGCAGGCCGCCTTCATGGCCTCCATGTCGCCGCGGTTCATCGTCTCCGTGCGCACGTTGTCGAAGACCATCCGGTCGAGGTCCTCGTTGAGGACGCCCTCCTCGTACCACTTGAGGCCGTTGTAGATCTTCGACTCCGCGTACATGTCGAACGCGTCCGCGTTGATGCCCGGGTACGAGCCGCCGACGTCGAGCACGTGCGCCGTCACGGCGGCGAAGCCGAGCAGCTCGCCCTTCCAGAGGATCGGCACCGCCACCGCGATGTCGGGCGTGTGGGACGCGCCGAGGTACGGGTGGTTGTGGATGATGACGTCGCCCTCCTTGAGGGACGACTTGTCGATCCGGTGCAGGAAGCCGCGGATGTACCACGGCAGCGAGCCGATGTGCATCGGCGTCGACTCGGACTCGCAGAGCTCGCGCCCGTCCGCGTCGAACAGGCCCGCGCCGAGGTCCTCGGACTCGCGGATGATCGACGAGTAGGACATGCGGAACAGGACGCCCGCCATCTCCTGGGCGATGGCGTCGAACGCGCCGCCGAGCACGCGCAGCGTGATCGGGTCGACCTTCACCCGCTTGCGGGTGGGCTTGCCGGGGTTGATGCCGACGTCAGGCAGATCAGCCATTGGGAATGCCTCTCTCTCGCAATCGGGTGGTCTAGTGGCCGGACTGGGCGGCCTTCGCCACCGCGGCCGAGTACTTGATGATCAGGTTGCCATGGCGGTCCACCTCGGCCGAGTAGCCGGGCGGGACCACGCTGGTCGAGTCGAACTGCGTGATGATCGCGGGGCCCGCGATCCTGTTGCCGGCCAGGAGCTCGGTGCGCTCGTAGAAGCGCGTCGTGAACTTGGCGGGCTTGCCGTTCTTCTCGAACCAGGCGTCGGCGGTCAGCTTGAGCGCGCCCTTGGGCGGCGTCGCCGTGCCCTTCTTGATGGTCTTGGGCTTGAGGCCCGGCATCTGGCCGATGGCGCGGACGCGGATGTTGGCGAACTGGACGTCCGCCTCCTCGAAGCGCCGCGAGAACTCGCGCTCGTGGATGTCGTGGAAGGCCTCCTTCACGGAGCGGATCCACGCCTCCGTGACCTTGCCCTTCTTGGCGTCCACGCGGAGCTCGTAGCCCTGGCCCTCATAGCGGGCGTCGACGATCCACTCGATCTTGACGCGCTTGGAGTCGATCTTGTCCTTGGCGAACTGCTTCAGCGCCTGGGCCTCGAGGACCGCGAACTGCTTCTCGAGGGCCGCGCGCTCCTTGGCGCTCGCCGACAGGGCCGAGCACATCACGTACGAGGTCTGCGTGTACTCGTAGACCATGTCCGTGGTGAGCAGGCCGAGCGCGGCGGTGATGCCCGGGTAGTTCGGGACGAGGACGTGCTTGACGCCGACCTCGGGGGCGATCGCGCTGGAGAACAGCGGGCCGCCGCCGCCCTCGGCGATGAGGGCGAACTCGCGCGGGTCGAAGCCCTTGCGCACCGACGACTGCTCGATCGCGTCGACCATCGAGTGCACGAGCACCTTGTAGATGCCGAGCGCCGCCTCCTGGGTGGAGAGCTTCAGCGGCTTGGCGATCTTCGTGTCGATCGCCTTCTTGGCGAGGTCGACGCGGAGGTCCTTCTTGCCGCCGAGGAACAGCTCGGGGCGCAGCCAGCCGAGCGCGACGATCGCGTCGGTGGCGGTCGGCTCGGTGCCGCCCTGGCCGTACGCGGCCGGGCCCGGCATGGCGCCTGCGGAGCGGGGGCCGACGCGGAAGATGCCGCCCGAGTCGATGTACGCGATCGAGCCGCCGCCGGCGCCGATCGTGTCGACGTCGACCATCGGGATCATGGCCTGGTACGGGCCGACCTTCGTGTCCAGCAGGTGCTTCATGCGCAGCTTGCCGGACTGGGCGAGGCCGATGTCCGCGGACGTGCCGCCGACGTCGAGGGTGATGACGTTCGGCTCGCCCGCGATCGCGCCGGCCCAGATGCCGCCGACGACGCCCGCGATCGGGCCGGACATGAGCAGGTTGACGGGCTTGTCGCTGGCGGCCTCGGGGGTGGCCACGCCGGCCGCCGAGGTCATCAGGTGGATGCCGGTCTTGACGCCCATCTTGCGCAGCTCGGAGTCGAAGCGCTTGACGTACGCCGACACCTTCGGGCCGACGAACGCGTTCAGGGCCACGGTCGAGAAGCGCTCGTACTCGCGGTACTGCGGGATCACCTCGGAGGAGACCGACAGGTACGCCTGCGGGAACTCCTCGCGCACGATCTTGGCGACCATCTTCTCGTGCTTGGGGTTCTTGAAGGAGAAGAGCAGGCACACCGCGACCGAGTCGACGTTGGCCTTCTTCAGCTTGCGCACCTGGGCGCGCACCTCGCGCTCGTCGAGCGGGATCTGGACGGAGCCGTCGGCGAGGATGCGCTCGTTGACCGTCAGGCGGTTGCGGCGCCGCGCGATCGGGTACGCCTGCCACGGCAGGTTCTGCCACAGCGAGAAGTTCATCGGCTTCTTGTGGCGCGCGATGTGGATGATGTCGCGGTAGCCCTTCGTGGTGATCATGCCGACGTTGGCGCCGTTGTGCTCGATGACGATGTTCGTGGCGACCGTGGTGCCGTGGAAGACCTGGTCCAGCTCCGACGGCTTGATCTTCGCCATCTCGCAGAGCGTGCGGATGCCGTCGACCGTCGCGATCGAGGGGTCCGCCGGGGTCGACGGGGTCTTGTGCACCAGCACGGTGCCCTTCTGATCGTCGACGTAGATCAGGTCGGTGAACGTGCCTCCGACGTCGACTCCGATGCGCTTCATCCGCTCCTCCGGTCTCCTTCGCACAGGACGTGCCGCGTGCGCATGCTCGCGCCCGCGGAAAATCCTCTGGGGTGCAGGCGTTATAGAGTGCCTGCCCCGCCGGTGTCAAACGATCCGGCCCTCGCGACCCGTGCCCGACGCTCCCCCGACCCGGCCCTCCCCGACCCTGATCGCGCGCGTCGTGCTGATCGCGCTCGGCATCGGCTGGAACTTCGCGCTGCTCGGGCCGATCGCGCGCAACCTCGCCGACTCGTTCGGGGTCACGTTCGGCGCGATCGGCGTGCTGACCACCGTGATGCTCGTCACGCACGCGCTCTCGCAGCTGCCGGCCGCGGTGCCGGCGCAGCGGCTCGGCCCCCTGCGCCTCGTGCGCCTCGCCTTCGTGCTGGTCGCGCTGGCGAACCTGCTGAGCGCGATCAGCCCGGCCTTCTGGGTGCTCGCGGTCGCCCGCTTCGCCGTCGGCCTCGGCACGGGGCCGGTCTTCGTCGGCGGGCTCGACGGGTCGCGGCGGCGCGGCGGCGCGTTCCTCGCCGGTATCTTCGGCGGGGCGGCCACGCTCGGCCTCGGCCTCGCGCTCGTCGTCGGCGCCGGGCTCGAGGAGGTCGGCGCGTCGTGGCGGTGGTCGTTCGTCGTCGCCGCCGCGCTCGCCGCGCTCGCGGCGCTGCTCGGCCCGCGCGACCAGGAGCGGCCGACGGGCGAGGGCGGCGGCGTCGTCCAGCACCTCGGCGCCGTCCTGCGCTCCGGCCCGCTGTGGCGGCTCGCGATGATCCACTCGGCCTCGTTCGGGGCCAGCCTCGTGGTCGGCGCGTGGATCGTCACGCACCTCGTCGAGGGCGACGCCACCACGTTCGTGGCGGGCGCGATCGGCTTCATGCTGCTCGCCGTCGCCGCCGTCGGCCGGCCGATCGGCGGCTTCCTCTACGGGCGCGGGGTGCCGTGGCGGCTGCTCGGCCCCGGCGCGGCCCTGATCAGCGCCGCCAGCCTCGGCGCGATCGCGC
>JAURLF010000195.1 GCA_030831375.1 Gaiellales bacterium
CGGCAGCGGCTCCGCGGACCGAGCCGCGACGGCCCGGACCGCCCGTGGCACCTCCACGAGGGCGAGGTCGGAGGACATCGGGATGCGGCCGCCGACGAACTCCACCAGGGCGGCCGACTCAGGCTCCTCGACCACGAGCTTCGTGAGCGCCGAGGCGTCGAGGTAGACGGCGAGGGCGTCCGGGGCGGTCACTCGTCGCCGCGGAGCTCGAGGAGGGCATCGGTCAGCGACCGGCCGCCCGTCTCCACGACCAGCGGCGCGAACCGCGGCCGGGGCTTCGCCGCGTCGATCCCCCCCGCGGGCAGCGGGACGAGCTCCGCGACCGGCCGGTTGTGGTCGGTCACCGTCAGCCGCTCGCCGGCCTGGACGCGCTGGAGGTAGGTGCTCAGGTTCTGCCGCAGCTCCGCGATGCCCACCGACGACATGTACAGAAATATAGCAGAATAGGCGCCTACGGCCAGAGCCCCGCACCGTGCCTCGCGATGATGGGTAACAGTCGTTACCACTCGACCCAGAATGATACCGCCAAATCGCATCGCCGACCGGCACGCGGGCCCCGCCTGATCGGCTCAGCCATGCGGTTCGTGGGCGGTGACACCGCTCAGGTCGGGCGCGAGGTCGACCGCATTGCCCGCCCGCGCGACCTGCGGCGCCAAGACCAGCAGGCCGACGAGGCCCAGCGCGAGCAGCGCGGAGCGGGCCCCGCGGCATGCGGCGGCGAGACGGCTCTGGGGGAGCGCGTCGACGGGTGCTGGATTTGCACGCATGTGCTGTCCGGGAGGGTACGGGGGGGCGCTTGCACACGTGTGAAATCTGACCTTGACCGTATGCCGCGGGGCCGCCGTCCGGTGGTTTCGGTGACCCGGGCCACCGTCGCGGCTACCCTGCCCCGGTGCGCAGCCTCCGCTACACCATCGTCGACGTCTTCACGGCGACCCCGCTCGAGGGCAACCCGCTCGCCGTCTTCACGGGCGGCGACGGGCTCCCCGACGACGTCATGCAGGCCCTCGCCCGCGAGACGAACCTCTCCGAGACGACCTTCCTGCAGCGGGCCACGGACGGCGGCACCGCGCGGCTCAGGATCTTCACCCCGGCGGCGGAGATCCCGTTCGCCGGGCATCCCGTGCTCGGCTCCGCCTGGGTGATCGCGCGGGCCACCCCGATCCACGCGATCGGCTTCGAGACGGGCATGGGCCTGGTCCCGGTGGCGATCGAGCGCGACGGCGGCACCCTGGTCGGCGCGCGGATGACCCAGCCCGAGCCCCTGATCGGCCCGGCCGGCGTGGACGCGGACGCCCTCTCCGCGGCGCTCGGCACGCCGCTCGTCGGCGAGCCGATGCGGGCCGCCAACGGCATCTCGCACCTGCTCTGCCCCGTCGCCGACGTCTCCGCCGCGAGACCCGACCTGCGCGCGCTCGCCGATTACGACGTGGCCACCGTCTACCTCTGGGCCCCGCCCACGGGCGACGAGCTCAGGACGCGCATGTTCTCGCCGCTCGACGGCATCAACGAGGACCCGGCCACGGGCTCGGCGGCCGGGGCGCTCGGCGCGCACCTGCTTGCCAGCGGCGTCGTCGGGCCGGGCCGCGTCACGATGGTGCAGGGCGTCGAGATGCTGCGCCCCTCCCGCATCGAGGTCGACCTCGCAGAAGGGCAGCCGCCCGTGGTGGGCGGGCAGTGCGCGGTCGTGGCGCGCGGGGAGTTCCAGCTGTGAGCGCGCCGATCGAGCCGGGCAGAAAGCGCGTGGCGATCCGCTGGCGCGACCTCGACGGCTTCAACCACGTCAACAACGCCGTCTTCCTGTCCTACCTCGAGGAGGGCCGCGACGCCTGGCTCGCGAATGCCCTCGGCACCGGCATCACGGAGCTGACCGAGTTCGTGGTCCGCCACATCGCGATCGACTTCGTCTCGCAGCTGACCCAGGAGGACGGCGCGGTCGAGGTCGTGGTCGAGGTCGAGAAGGTCGGTGGCTCCTCGATCACGCTGCGCGAGACGATCACGGCGCTGTCCGATGGGCGCATCGCGGCGCGCGCGACCGGCGTCCTCGTGCACACGAACCCCGAGCACACCGCGTCGCGGCCGCTGCCCGACGACCTCCGGGCGCGGCTCGAGGCGTCGATCGCCGACTGAGGTCGCGAAGCGGCGGTCAGGTGCCCGCGGTGCCCCGGACCACGGTCTCGAAGTAGACCGAGGCCTGCGCTCCGGTCCCGCGCGACGGGGGTGGGGCGGAGCACGACGTCGCGCTCTCGCAGAGCTGGAGCTGGCTCTTCTGCGGGGTGGAGGGCGGGCAGGAGCCGCTGAGCAGGCACTCGTTGACCGTCGAGGAGCAGATCGGCAGCGTCGCCGGATTCAGCTCGGGGATCATCGTCTGGTTCCCGTTCAGGATCAGCAGGATCTGGGTCTCCGCGTAGATCACCTGCGTCTCGGTGTTCCAGGCGAAGAGCGTGGCTCGGCAGGTCGGCACGCCGCCGCGGATCGCGCACTCGGGGTAGCCGCCGGCCATCAGGGTCGCGCGGTCGAGCGCGAGCCCGGCGCCGTTGCAGCCGGCGCCGGTCGCCTGGCCGGCGAGGAACAGGCCGACGCCCAGCGTGGCCCCGATCTCCGGGGACGGACGTTCGGGGCATTCGAGCGCGATCGTCGTCGGGGTGATCGCGCCCGAGATGAAAGCGCCGCGGGTGGTGCGGAGGGAGAGGCCGCCGGTCTCGATCACGAACCCCTCCATGAAGTTCCACGTGTTGAAGAGCTCGATGTTGGTCTCGTCGTCCGGGGAGTTCGCGCAGGCCCCCGGCTGTCCGCCGTTCGGCATCGTCACGCCCGTCGGGGCGCTCGTCGCGAGGACGTTCGCGAATGACCGCCCGGCCCGGCCGCGGACCGCGGACCGCGGCACCCGCGTCGCCGTCCGGAACTGGTACCTGCCCGCCAGCGCGGCCACGCAGACCCTGATGTCGCGCGTGCCGCGCTTGGCGGTCATCGCGGCGGGCCAGCGCAGCCGCCGCACCACGACCCACGGCCCCTTCGCGCCGTCGCGGTGGATGCGCCGGGCCTGCACCTCGGTGGTGAGGGCGGTGCTGCGCAGGGCACTGTCCAGGTACTGGCGGATCGCGATCTCCTCACCAGCCGTCACGCGGCCGTCGGCCGCCGCGCCGATGTGGACGTGGGTCACGCAGTCGTCGGCCGTGCGCCGGTCGCCCGTCGGGTCGCACGTCCCGCCCGCGGCATGGGCGGGGGCCGCGGCGAGCGCGGCCGCCACGAGGGCCAGGGCGATCAGGGACAGCCGGCGGCGCATGGCGTGATCGTAGGCGAGGGGCGCGGGGCGCGTACCGGCGGGGTCGGCCGGATCACCGGGGGCAGGACGTCCTCGGCGCGCCGTCCCGGCCCGTCGCATTCCGTGCCTCGCACGTGCTGGTCGTGCGACATGCGTACGCCAATGCGCACCGGCCGCGTGCATCCGAACCGAAGCGGCAACGATCCTCCGCCCGCACGACGTGCGACAGCTGCGAGGGTCGAGACGTGGCCGAGCGGATCATCATCCACCCGGACTGCCGCGCGGAGCTCGAGGCGCTCGCGCAGCGCAGCCGACGCGATGCGAACGCCCTGGAGCACGCCCGCGAGAAGCTCGCGGTGCTTGGCTCGAGCCTCGGGTATCCGCACTCGAGCGCGATTCGCGGCACCGGCGGCGGATTGCGCGAGCTGCGGCCGAAGGCCGGACGCTGCCCATGGCGGCTGGTGTACCGACCCGGCCGCCCCTTCGTCATCTTGGCGCTGGCGCCGGAGGCGGTCCGCGACCCGCGAGGATTCCAGCGAGCACTCGATGCAGCCCATGACCGCCTCGACCGATGGGATGGGACCTGATGACCGTAAATCACACTATCGCTATAGTTGGCACCGTGAAGGAGCTGAACGACACCCGTTGGGTCACCCACGAGGAGTACCAGCGCGAGCTCTTCGAGAGGCACCCCGAGATACAGGTCCAGTGGGACGCCGAGGTGCTCGCGCGCGCCTTCAGCCTCGCGGTCCTCAAGTACCGCTGCGACCACGGCCTCTCCCAGACCGCTCTGGGCCGCGAGCTCGGGATGCCGCAGTCGCAGATCGCCCGCATCGAGCTGGGCGAGCACACGCCGTCCTTCGCGACGCTCCTGCGGGTCTGCGATGCCCTCGGGCTCGAGCTCGCGCTGTCCATCCGCCCCCGCGGGGACGAGCGCCCCGCGGTGCCCCCTGACGGGCGCGGCGTCGCCGAGGGCTCGGACCAGGCCGTCGTCACGATCCGCCCGGCCCGCGCCCGACGGGCCCGGACCGCCTAGCCGACGGCGAGCGCCGCGATCACGCCCGCCAGGTAGGCGAAGGCGAGGATCGCGTTGACGTTGAAGAAGGCCTGGTTGACCTTCGAGAGGTCGTCCTCGCGCACGATCGCGTGCTCGTAGGCGAGGAGCGCGGCGCAGGCCAGGACGGCGACCCAGTAGGGCCAGGCGAGGCCGAGCCAGAGGCCGACGCCCGCCATCGAGGCGACGCTGCCGAGGTGCAGCAGGCGCGCCACCCACAGGGCGGGCCCGATGCCCCAGTCGGCGGGCGCCGAGTGGATGCCCTCGGCGCGGTCGAAGCCGACGTCGAGGGTGGCGTAGATGATGTCGAAGCCAGCGATCCAGAGGCCGACGACGCCGAGCAGGAGGAACGCGCCGAGGGGCAGGTCGTCGGCGACGGCGACCCAGGCCGCGACGGGCGCGAGGCCGATGCAGAGCCCGAGCCAGAGGTGGCAGAGCGGCGTGAAGCGCTTCAGGTACGGGTAGACCACGAACGGGATCACCACGAGCGGCCACAGCCAGCGGGTCAGGGGCGCGAGGTTCCAGCAGGCCAGGAGCAGCAGGACGAGCGAGACGGCGCAGAGCCCCCAGACCTGCGCCCGCGTGACGAGCCCCGCGGGGATCTCGCGCCCCGCCGTGCGCGGGTTGCGGGCATCGATCCCGGCGTCGATCAGCCGGTTGAGGCCCATGGCGAGCGTGCGGGCGCCCACCATCGCCACCGTGATCCAGATCAGCGCCGACCACGACGGCAGCCCCAGCGCGGCGAGCAGCGCGCCCGCGTAGGCGTACGGCAGCGCGAACACGGAGTGCTCGAGCCGCACGAGGTTCGCGAGCCGGCGCGGCAGGCTGGGCACGGAGGCGGACTCCACGCGTGGATCTTCGCGGCAGGGCCGGGAGTGGCGCGGCGGTAGGTACGATGCCCGCCGTGGGTGACGCGATCGTCGTCGAGGGGCTGGTCAAGCGCTACGGCGACCGCGACGTGGTCGCCGGACTGGACCTGACCGTGCGCGAGGGCGAGGTGCTCGCCTTCCTGGGCCGAAACGGCGCCGGCAAGACCACGACGACGGAGATCCTCGAGGGCTACCGCACGCGCGACGCGGGCACCGTGTCGGTCCTCGGCGAGGACCCGGCCGAGGCGGGCAGCGCGTGGCGAGCGAAGCTCGGGATCGTGCTGCAGGAGTCGCAGCCCCTGGGCGCCCTGACGGTGCGCGAGACGCTGCGCCTGTACGCCGCCTACTTCCCGCACCCCCGTCCCGTCGACGAGGTGATCGGCCTCGTCGGCCTCGCCGAGCAGGCCGGGCAGCGCGCCGGCCGGCTGTCGGGCGGCCAGAAGCGCCGCCTCGACGTCGGCATCGCCCTGATCGGCCGGCCCGAGCTCGTCTTCCTCGACGAGCCGACGACCGGCTTCGACCCCGACGCGCGCCGGCAGTTCTGGGACGTCATCCAGGGCCTGCGCGAGCTCGGCACCACGGTCTTCCTGACCACGCACTACATGGACGAGGCGCAGGTCCTCGCCGACCGCGTCGCCGTCCTGCGCGACGGGAAGGTGGCCGCGCTCGGCACCCCGGCCGAGCTGCAGGCGCTGCGCGGCGGCGTCGAGATCCGCTTCGAGCTGCCGCCCGGCGTCGCCGCGGCGGACCTGCCCGTGCTGTCCGCCGCCCCCGACCTCGCGGGTGGCGCCGTCCGCGTCGAGACCGGCGCCCCCACCCATGACCTCGCCGTGCTCTGCGGCTGGGCCGAGGCGCGCGGGATCGAGCTCGGCAACCTGACCGTCGAGCGACCCACGCTCGAGGACGTGTTCCTCGCGATCGCCGGCGACCACGCGGAGGCCGAGGCGTGAGGATGCTCGCCGAGCAGGTGCGCGCCGACCTGATCGCCTTCGCGCGGCGCCCCGAGACCCTCTTCTTCACGGTCTTCCTGCCGGTCATCTTCCTCGTCCTGTTCGAGGCGATCTTCGGCGACATCGAGGTCTCCGCCGGCTCCGACTACGCGCTCACCCAGTCCACGCTGCAGGTGCCCGCCTTCATGGCGATGGGCATCGTCTCCGCCTGCTTCGTCTCGCTCGCGATCACGATGGTCAACCGCCGCGAGACGGGGCTGTTCAAGCGCGTCCGCGGCACCCCCGCCCCGGCCTGGCTCCTGATCGCCGGGCAGGGCGTGACGTCGCTGATGATCGGCATCACGATGGTCGTCGTGATGCTGCTCGTGGGCCGCATCGCCTACGGCGTCGAGGTGTCCGTCGACCGCGTCCCGTGGCTCGTCCTGTCGGTCCTGATCGGCGCCGCCGTCTTCTCCTGCCTGGGCATGGCGCTGGCCTCGATCACGCCGTCGTCGGAAGCCGGCCCGCCCTTGGCCAACCTGCTGGTCCTGCCGCTCTACTTCGTCTCCGGCGTGTTCGTGCCCGTGGCGTCCCTGCCCGACTGGCTCAGCTCGGCCGCCTCCGTGTTCCCGATCGCGCCGTTCGTGAAGATCATCACCTGGCCGTACGACCCGGCCGCCCCGGACATCCCGTGGTCCAGCGTGCTCCTGCTCGCCGCCTGGGGCGTGCTCGGCCTGATCGTCGCCGCGCGCTTCTTCCGCTGGCTGCCGCGTCGCGGCTGAGCACGCGTCGGGTCGGCCCGTCGCGGTCTACGATCGGCCCATGCCCGACGGCAGCCCGGCCCCACCCCGCTACCTCGGCCTGCCGCGCACGCGCGCGGGGCGGCTGGCCCTGCTCGCCCCGGTCGTCCTGATCGGCGGGGCGATGGTGCCGATGCTGATCGTCCAGGTGACCGGACGGGGCGGCGACGACTGGCCGACGGCCCTGACCGCGCTCGCGTTCGCCGCGCTGATCGGCGGCGGCATCGGCGCCGTGGCCTGCGCCGCCCTGGCGGTCCGCGCGGTGCTGCAGGGCGAGCGCTCGCTGCTCCTGCTCGTGCCCGTCGCCGCCGGGGCCGTGGCGATCACCTTCGCCCTCGGCGAGGTGCTCGGCCCGCACTGAAGGGGGCTCAGAGGTGCTCGGTCGGGTCCGAGCGCAGCAGCTTGACGGCGTGCTCGAGCACCGGCTCGACCACGTCGAAGAGCTCGTCGCAGGCGCGCGGGCTGCCGGGGAGGGACACGACCAGCGTGCGTCCGCGGATGCCGGAGGCGCCACGGCTGAGCATGCCGTGCGGCTTGGCCCGCATCGAGAAGGCGCGCATCGCCTCGTCGATCCCGGGCGTCGGGCGCTCGTAGATCCCGCGCAGGGCCTCCGGCGTGACGTCGCGCGGGGCGAAGCCCGTGCCGCCCGTGACGAGCACGAGCTCGACCGCGTCGGGCGCGTCGCACCACGCCGCCACCTGCTCGGCGATCCGGTCCGCCTCGTCCGGCACCACCGCCCGCTCCGCCAGGCCGAACCCGGCCGCCGCGGCCTTCGCGGCGAGGACGTCACCGGAGCCGTCCTCGCGCGCGCCGTGGAAGACGCCGTCGGAGACGGTCAGGACGGCCGCGCGCATCAGCCGCCCGCGCGGCGCCAGGCGCCGCTCTTGCCGCCGTCCTTCTCGACGAGGCGGATCCCGTCGATGACGATCTCCGGGTCGGTCGACTTGAGCATGTCGTGGACGCACAGGGCCGCCGCGGCGACCGCGGTCAGGGCCTCCATCTCGACGCCGGTCTTGCCGTCGAGGGCGCACTCGGCCTCGACGCGCACGCAGCCCGCAGCGCGGTCGACGGCGAGGTCGACGCGGACGTGGTCGAGCATCAGCGGGTGGCAGAGGGGCAGCAGGTCGGGCGTGCGCTTGGCGGCGGCGATGCCCGCGACGCGCGCGGTGGCGAGCACGTCGCCCTTGGCCACCTGCCCATCTTCGATGCGGGCGAGGGCGTCGTCGTGCATGCGCACCTCGCAGCGCGCCAGGGCGCGCCGGCGCGTGACCTGCTTGCCGCCCACGTCGATCATGCGGACATCCGTCATAGAACGGCAGTCTACGCGCGCTCGCGAAGGGGTATGCTTGTGACGCGCCTCCGAACGCCCCCTCATCCCCCCGGGAGCGCGACAGCGAAAGGGGTGGAACATGGCTTCCACTGACATCCTCACCCCCCAGGACTGGACCGAGGTGGTTTCGCCTCCGTCCGAGATCGCCGACGGCGTGGCCGCGTTCGTGCCCGACACCGCGGGCCAGCCGCTGTCCACCGGCCAGCTCGCGGACCTCTCGCAGGCCGTCGCCGAGCGCGAGGAGCTGTGGCGGCCGATGGTCGTCGCCGACCCGGACCGCCGCCGCTACCGCCTCCTCTACGAGGACGACCGCGTCGACGTCTGGGTGATCATGTGGATGCCCGGCCAGGGCACCGGCTACCACGACCACGCCATCTCCGGCGTCGGCGTCTGCGGCGCCGAGGGGATGGCGATCGAGAAGCAGATGGTGCTGCCCGAGGGGCACAGCGAGGTCGAGGTGCGGCCCGGCGTGCGCCGCGAGGGCCCCGCGGGCTACATCCACTCCGTCGCCCATGGCGAGGGCACGCCCGCGATCACGATCCACTCGTACTCGCCGCCCCTGATGGAGGTCGGCCAGTACCGCGTCGACGAGCAGGGCATCCTGCGCCGCGAGATCGAGCACGGCCGCCGCGAGCTGCTCGACAACTCGATCGCGGAGTTCGCGCCCGACATCGTCTGAGGCCGGGCGGCTGGATGCCGCCCGCCCGCGCCCGGCTAGTGCGCCTCCACGGCCTGCGCCGCGATCGCCCGGTCGCGCCGCGCGCGCACGACGGAGACCAGCACGCCGACGGCCATGATGCCGACGGCGATCAGGAAGATCATGGTGCCGATCACGTTCACCTGGACGGGCACGCCGATGCGCGCCGCGCCCCAGATGTAGACCGGGAACGTGATGACGGTGCCCTTCGTGAAGTTCGTGATCACGAAGTCGTCCAGCGACAGCGCGAAGGAGAGCAGGGCCGCCGCGCCGATGCCGGGCAGGATCAGCGGGAACGTGACGCGCAGGAACGTGCGCGTGACGTTGGCGCCGAGGTCCATCGCGGCCTCCTCCAGGCGCCGGTCGAAGCCCGTCACGCGGGCCTTGACCGTGACGACGACGAACGACACGCAGAACGTGACGTGGGCCAGCAGGATGGTGACGAAGCCGGTGGAGACGCCGAGGTTGAGGAACAGCGCCAATAGCGACGCGCCCATCACGATCTCGGGCGTCGACATCGGCAGGAAGATCAGCAGGTTCGTGGAGCTGCGGCCGCGGAACAGGTGGCGCACCAGCGCGAGCGCGATCAGCGTGCCGAGGATCGTCGAGATCACGCTGACGAGCAGCGCGATCTCGATGCTGACGATGATCGCGTCGCGCAGGGCGGGGATCGCCAGCACCTCGCGCCAGTACTGGAACGTGAAGCCCTGCCAGTTGTAGTTGTACTTGCCGGCCGGATCGTTGAACGAGAACAGGGCGATCACGGCGATCGGGAGCAGGATGTAGACGAAGCCGAGGATCGCGAAGGCCGTCAGCAGGTGCCGACCGAGGAAGCGGCGCAGGCCCCTCATCCGGTCAGCCGCTCCGTGCCGAGCGCGCGCGCGTAGAGGAAGACGCCCACGAGGATCAGGGCCATCAGCATGACCGCGCCGGCCGAGGCCAGCGGGTAGTCGACGACGACGAGGAACTTCGACTGGATGACGTTGCCGATCATGTACTGCTTCGGGGTGCCGAGCAGCTGCGCGTTGACGAAATCGCCCATCGCCGGGATGAACGTGGTCAGCGTGCCCGCGAAGACGCCCGGCAGGGAGATCGGCAGCGTCACCCGCAGGAACGCCTTCAGCGGATTGGCGTAGAGGTCACCGGCGGCCTCGAGCAGGCGTCCGTCGAACTGCTCGAGCGCGACGTAGATCGGCAGCGCCATGAACGGGAAGTAGTTGTAGGTGATGCCGGCCACGACGGCGAACGAGGTGGCCAGCAGGCGGCCGTCGTCGGCGATCAGCCCGACGTCGCGCAGGACCCCGACGATCAGGCCCTCGTCGGCCAGGATCGTCTGCCAGGCGAGGGTGCGGATCAGGTACGTGACGAAGAACGGCGCGATGAGGAGGACGAGCAGAAGCGACTTCCACTGCCCTCCCCGTCGCGCGATGAAGTACACCAGCGGGTACGCGATGACCAGGGCCGCCAAGGTGGCGATCGCGGCGTACTGGATGCTGCGCACCAGCTGCGGCCGGTACTGCGAGGCCATCTCCGAGTAGTTCGACCAGCTGAAGGTCTGCCGGAAGCCCTCGTAGATGTCGCCCGACTGGAGCGACGTCGAGAGGAGGTAGTACAGCGGCACCACGAACAGGAGCCCGAGCCAGATCAGGCCAGGGGCGATGAGCAGGTACGGGACCGCTCGTGGATGCCGCCGTAGATACCCCATCCGGTACTAGGCCCCGATGACCGCCTGGAACTTCTCGTTGTAGGTCTGGTCGTTGAGGGCCACCGGGTCGAACTCCTGCAGCTTGGCCAGCGTCGCCTCGTCCGGGAAGATCAGCTGGTTCTCGGACACGGCCGGATCGATCGCCTCGGCCTCCGGCTTGGCGGCCGACACCGGGGTCACGTAGTTGATGTACACCGACAGCTGGGCCGCGATCTTCGGGTCGAGCACGTAGTTCGCGAAGACGCTCGACGTGTAGACGTCACCGCCCTTGAGGATGCACATGTAGTCCGTGCCGATCTGGCCGCCCTTGTCGGGGATGGTGAAGCGCAGCTTGTCGTTGTCGGCCTGCAGCTGGATGATGTCGCCCGACCACGCCATGCACGCCCACAGGTCGCCCTTGGCGAGCGGACCGGTGTACTCGTTGCCGGTGAACTGGCGGACCTGGCCGTCGTCGACGGCCTTCTGCAGGCGCTCCAGCTGCTCGTCGAACTGGTCGGGGTCGATCTTGGTCGTGTCGTAGCCCGCGTCCTGCATCAGCAGGCCCATCGTGTCGCCCATCGAGTTGAAGAGCGTGATCTTGCCCTTCAGAGCGGGCTCGGTCAGGAGCTCCTCGACGCTCATCACGGAGGAGATCTTGTCCTCGTTGTAGGAGAGCCCGGTCATGTAGGACTGCCACGGCACGCCGTACGCGAAGCCCTCGTTCCACGGCGGGGCCGGGATCGAGACGTTCCCGAGGTCCGACACGGACTCGAGGTCGAACTGCTCGAGGTACCCGAGGTCCTTCATGCGCGCCGCCATGTACCCGGTGATGATCGCGACGTCGCGGACGAACTGCCCCTGCGAGAGCGGGCCCTGGACGATGCCGAAGAACTCCTCGTTGGAGTTGATGTCCTCCAGGTACTCGACCGGCACGCCGGTCTCCGCGGTGAACCCATCGAGCGTCGGCGACTTCTTGGTCTCCTCGTCGATGTCGATGTAGAGCGGCCAGTTCGAGAGGACGAACTTGTCGGCCAGCGTGCGCTCGACGGAGGCCGCGGCCTCCGTCGCCTGCTCCGAGGTCTGGCCCTCGATGCCGCCGCCTCCGCCGCACGCGGCGAGGATCGCGGACATGCTGGCCAGCCCGCCGGCGCCGATGGCGCCGCGCAGGAGCAGCTGTCGTCGGTTGAGCTCGGTCATTGGGTCTCCCCTTCCACGAGGAATGTCGCCTGCGGATCCCAGGTCAGCGTGACCCGGCTGCCGGGCTGGGCGACCTGCATGCCCGGCGTCGCGTTCTGGTGGAACACCTGGATCTCCCCCACTGCGGTGTCCACGACGTACTGGGTGGCCACGCCGACGTACGCGTACTCGCGCACGGTGCCGGCCACCGACGCGCCGGCGGGGGCGTCCCCGCCGGCGATCGAGATCTTCTCGGGGCGGATCCCGAGCCGGACGGCGCCGGAGCGGCCGCCGACGGCATCGGGGGCGACGGCGAGGCGCGAGCCGTCGGCCGCGACCACGTCGCCGCCGTCGAGGCGGCCCGCGATCAGGTTCGAGACGCCGAGGAAGCCGGCCACGAAGGCCGTCTCGGGCCGCTCGTAGAGCTCCGTCGGCCCGCCGAGCTGCTCGATCCGGCCCTCGTTCATGACGGCGATCTGGTCGGCCATGGTCATGGCCTCCTCCTGGTCGTGCGTGACGTGCACGAAGGTGATGCCGACCTCCTGCTGGATGCGCTTCAGCTCGAGCTGCATCTGGCGGCGCAGCTTCAGGTCGAGCGCGCCGAGCGGCTCGTCGAGGAGCAGGACGCGGGGGCGGTTGACGAGGGCGCGGGCCAGGGCGACGCGCTGCTGCTGGCCGCCGGACAGCTGACGCGGCTTGCGCTTGCCGTAGCCCTCGAGATCGACGAGGTCGAGCGCCTCCGCCACGCGCGTCGCGCGCTCCGCCTTCGGCACACCGTGCTCGCGCAGGCCGAAGCCGACGTTGTCCTCGACGGACAGGTGCGGGAACAGCGCATAGCTCTGGAAGACGGTGTTGACGTCGCGCTTGTACGGCGGCAGCAGCGACACGTCCTGGTCGCCGAGCAGCACCGTGCCGGCGGTCGGCTCCTCGAAGCCGCCGATCATCCGCAGGGTCGTCGTCTTGCCGCAGCCCGACGGCCCGAGCATCGCGAAGAAGCTCCCGCGCGGGATCTCCAGCGACACGTCGTCGACGGCGGTGAACTCGCCGAAGCGCTTGGTCACGCCCTCGAGGCGGACATCGATCTCGGTCATGCCATCAGCTCCGCGGCGGCCGCGTCGAGGACCGCCAGCAGGCGCTCCACGTCGTCGGCGGTGGTGTCCGGGCAGATCAGGCACATGTTGTGGAACGGCGTGATCAGGATCCCGTTGTTGAGGGTGACGAGGTGCAGCCACTCCTCCACCTCGTCGTCGTGGGCGGCGTGCGACTCGCCGCCGTTGCGCGGCATCTCGGCGCAGAAGCGGAACTCGGCGCGCGCCCCGACGCCCGCGACGACCCACGGCAGCCCGTGGCGGTCGATGACGTCCTGCATGCCGTCGAGCATGCGTGCACCGAGCTCCGTCATGCGGGCGAACGCGGCCTCGGTGAGGACGTGCTCGAGCGTGCCGCGCGCGGCTGCGAGGCTGAGCGCATTGCCGGCGAGGGTGCCGCCGACGCCGCCCGTATCGACGTAGTCGCCCTGCGGGTCCTCGTGGATCAGGCGGTCGATCTCCGCCGACACGCCGTACGCGCCGATCGGCACGCCGCCGGCGATGCTCTTGCCGATCACGACGATGTCCGGGTCGAGGCCCCAGGCGCGCGTGCAGCCGCCGTAGCCGGCGGAGAAGGTGTGCGTCTCGTCGATCACGAGGTACGCGCCGGCCTCGCGCACCATCCGCGTCGCCGCCTCCCAGAATCCGGGGTCGGGCAGCACGATGCCCATGTTGGTCAGGGCAGGCTCAGCGAGCACGCAGGCGACGTCGCCGTGGGCGAGCTCGCGCGCGAGCGCATCCAGGTCGTTGAACTCGCAGATGCGGGTCGTCTCGACGGGGTCGACGGCGGGGCCGACGTTGCCCGGCTTGCGCCGCGGCACGCCGTCCTCGAGGGCGAGGATCGTCTCGTCGACGGAGCCGTGGTAGCAGTAGTTGAAGACCAGCACCTTCGGGCGGCCCGTCAGCTGGCGGCAGGTGCGCAGCACCCAGCGGTTCGCATCCGTCGCCGTCAGCGAGAAGGTCCACTTCGGCACGCCGAAGCGGCGCGCGAGGTCGCCCGCGACCCAGATCGCGTCCTCCGTCGGCAGCATCGTGGTGGCGCCGCCGAGCCCGCCGAGGCGCCGCTCGACGGCGGCCACCGTGGCGTCCGGCGAATGCCCCGCCATCGCGCCCGTGTCGCCGAGGCAGAAGTCGACCAGCTCGTTGCCGTCGACGTCGGTGATGCGATTGCCCTTCGCGCGCTCGAAGAAGACGGGGTGCTGGCCGACCCAGATCTCCATCCACTGCATCGGCACGCCGCCGATCATGTGGTCCGCCGCGCGCACGGCGAGCTCGCGCGAGACGGGATGCGCGGCGGCGAACGCGGCCCGCTCGCGGTCGATCAGCGCGCCCAGCCGCTCCCGGTCGATCTCCCTGCGCTCTGCAACCGCCATCGGACCAGCACCTCCCTCGCGCGCATCGTACCCGGGTCGCGCGGGACACGCGCGGCGGCGTTGCGGCTCGTCAGATCCGCGGCCCGTGAACGTCCCCTAGGGTGAGACCGATGCCCCGCCGCGCCCGCACCGCACTGCTCGCCCTCGCCGCGCTGCTGGCGACGCTCGGCGCGGTGCCCGCGAGCGGATCGGCGAGCACGCTCCTGACCCGCAACCCCCAGGGCCCGATCGGCCTGAAGGTGTCGAAGGACGGCGTGGCGCTCGTGACGGTGCGCACCGAGGGCCGCCTGCACCGGATCCTCGCCTGGGGCGCCGTCAACATGTCGAGGGGCCGCCTCAACCTGGACTTCTCGGGCGGCACCGGCCGAAGCGGCGAGGACTGGCGAACCCTTCGCAACGTGTGCGGCCCGTACCGCGGTGGCCCCTTCCCGGGCAGCCAGATGATCGCCGTCGCGTGCACGGCGCCCGACGGCAGCCACTGGGCGGTGCAGACGTGGCGGCGGTCCGTGCGCAACTACGGCGGCAAGACGGGCTCGGTCGACGTGCGCCTGTCGCACTGGACGAACCCCGTCGCCGACCTCGAGGTCTACAGCGACTGGTCGCGCTACGGCCCGTCGAGGACGCACAAGTGGCCGCACCTGTTCGGCGTCTACTCGTGGCGGGGCAACCCGATCGCCGTCGGCCTCGCGACGCCGC
>JAURLF010000196.1 GCA_030831375.1 Gaiellales bacterium
ATCCCCGTGATGGCGAAGGCCCGCATCGGCCACTTCGTCGAGGCGCAGGTGCTCGAGAGCCTCGAGGTCGACTACATCGACGAGTCCGAGGTGCTGACGCCCGCCGACGAGGCGCACCACATCGACAAGTGGAAGTTCACCGTGCCGTTCGTGTGCGGTGCGACGAACCTCGGCGAGGCGCTGCGCCGCGTCGGCGAGGGCGCCGCGATGATCCGCTCGAAGGGCGAGGCCGGCACCGGAGACGTCGTGGAGGCGGTCCGCCACATCCGCTCGATCACCGGCGAGATCCGCCGGCTCCAGGGCATGGACCCCGACGAGCTCTACACGCGCGCCAAGGAGCTGCAGGCGCCGCTCGAGCTCGTGCAGGAGACCGCGCGGCTCGGCCGGCTGCCCGTCGTGCTGTTCACCGCGGGCGGCGTCGCCACCCCGGCGGACGCGGCGCTGATGATGCAGCTCGGCTCCGACGGCGTCTTCGTCGGCTCCGGCATCTTCAAGAGCGGCGACCCCGCCAAGCGCGCCCGCGCAGTGGTCGAGGCCGTCACGCACTATCGCGACGCCGCCAAGATCGCCGAGGTCTCGAAGGGCCTCGGTGAGGCGATGGTCGGCCGCAGCGCCAAGTCGATCCCCGAGGCGGAGCTGCTCGCCGGACGTGGCTGGTAGCGCGCCGCGCGTCGGCGTGCTCGCCCTGCAGGGCGCCTTCCGGGAGCACGTCCACGCGCTCGGGCGCCTGGGCGCCGATGCGGTCGAGGTGCGCGTCCCCGCCGACCTCGAGGGTCTCGACGCGCTCGTGCTGCCGGGCGGCGAGTCGACGGCGATGGACCTGCTGCTCGACTCCAGCGGCCTGCGCGCCCCGCTGGCGGACCGCATCGGCGCGGGTCTGCCGGTGCTCGGCACCTGCGCGGGGCTGATCCTGCTCGCCACGGACCTCGAGGACGGGGTCGAGGGGCAGCGCACGTTCGCCGCGCTCGACGTGACCGCGCTGCGCAACGGCTACGGCCGCCAGGTGCGCTCCTTCGAGGCGGACCTCGCCGTCGCCGGCGAGGAGGCGCCGATGCGGGGCGTCTTCATCCGCGCGCCGCGCATCACGCGCACCGGCCCGGACGTGGAGGTGCTCGCCGAGCTCGACGGCGAGCCCGTCTGCGTGCGCTCGGGCCCTATCATGGCGGCGACGTTCCACCCCGAGCTGACCGGCGACGACCGGCTGCACGCCCGCTTCCTCGCGGGCCTGCCCGCCTGAGACGAACGGAGGACCCGCGATGTCCGGCCATTCCAAGTGGTCCACCATCAAGCACAAGAAGGCCGCGACCGACAAGAAGCGCGGCCAGATGTTCTCGAAGCTGACGCGCGCGATCATGGTCGCCGCCAAGGAGGGCGGTCCCGACCCGGACGGCAACGCGGCGCTCGCCAATGCGATCGCGAAGGCGAAGGCGTACTCGCTGCCGAAGGACAACATCGAGCGCGCGATCCAGAAGGGCGCCGGCGGCGGCGAGGGCGAGCACTACGAGACCGTCGTCTACGAGGGCTTCGGCCCGGGCGGGGCGGCGCTGGTCGTCGAGGCGCTGACCGACAACCGCAACCGCACGGCCGCGAACGTCCGCAGCATCTTCACGAAGGCCGGCTCGTCGCTCGGAAACCCGGGCTCCGTGGCCTGGAAGTTCGACAAGAAGGGGCTCATCGCGCTCGAGGGCGTCGCCGACGCCGACGAGCTGCTCTTGGCCGCGGCGGACGCGGGCGCCGAGGACGCCGACGGCGAGGACGGTGCGTACACGGTCACGACCGACCCGGCCGCGCTCGGCGCCGTGCGAGACGCGCTCGAGGCGGCCGGCTACGCGATCGCGAGCGCCGAGTTGACGCTGGTCGCGAAGCAGCCCGCCGCGGTCGAGGCCGAGGAGGCGCGCAGGCTGCTCAAGCTCGTCGACGCCCTCGAGGACGACGATGACGTGCAGGACGTCGTCTTCGACGCCGAGATCCCGGACGACGTCCTCGCCGAGCAGTAGCCCGGACGTGGCCGCGCCCGTCATCCTCGACTGCGATCCGGGGATCGACGACGCCGTCGCGATCCTGCTCGCGCTCGCCAGCCCGGAGCTCGACCTGCTCGCCGTCACGACCGTCGCCGGCAACGTGCCGCTCGCCAGCACGACCGCGAACGCGCTGCGCGTCCTCGACCTCGCGGGGCGCCCCGACCTGCCGGTCGGGCGCGGCGCCGAGCGCAGCCTCGTGCACCTGCCCGCCGACGACTCGAAGGAGACGCACGGCGAGAGCGGCCTGGACGGCTCCGGCCTGCCCGAGCCCTCCCGGGGTCCGGGTCCCGAGCACGCCGTCGACCTGATCGCGCGGCTCGCGCTCGACCGGCCCGGCGAGGTCACGCTGTGCGCGGTCGGGCCGCTCACCAACGTGGCGCTCCTCGCCGCCCTGCGCCCCGAGGCCTTCCAGGCGCTGCGGCGGATCGTCGTGATGGGCGGCGCGGCCACCGGCGGCAACATGTCGCCGTACGCGGAGTTCAACGTCTGGTTCGACCCGGAGGCCGCCGCGCGCGTGGTCGCCTCCGCCCACGACCCCGTCCTGGTCGGCCTCGACGTGACCCGTCAGGCGCGGCTGTCCGCGGCCGACATCGACCGGCTCGCGGAGCTCCCCGTCCTCGGCGGCCCCCTCGCGGGGATGCTGCGCTTCTACATGCGCAAGCACGTCGACTGGTACGGAGAGGAGGTCGTCTTCCAGCACGACGCCCTCGCCGTCGCCCACCTGGTCGACCCGAGCGTCCTCGAGCTCGCCCACTGCCACGTCGAGGTCGACACCTCGTTCGGACCGGCCCGTGGCGCCACGCTCGTCGACCGCCTCGGCGTCTTCGGCGGGCATGCGAACGCGCACTGGGCCGTCGATCTCGACGCGGAGCGCTTCCGCGGCCTCCTGTTCGAGCGGCTCGCGGCGCTCGCCGCGTCGCGCTAGCGGGCCGCGGGCGGCGGATCGCCCGGCTGCCACGGCGCGGCCGGGTACTCGGCCTGGTCGCCGCGGTGCTCGCCGATCGTCAGGATGCGCAGGTCCTGGTCCGTGTCGTTGACGAACTGGTGCGGGCGCTCGGGGCCCTCGCGCTTGGCGAAGAAGTCGCCCGGGCCGACGCGGAAGGCCTCGCCGCCGACCATCAGGAGCCCCGAACCCGAGAGCACGAGGAAGCACTCCTCCTCCTCGTGGTGCCAGTGGAACTTCGTCGAGCGCTCGCCGGGCCGCACGACGTCGACGTTGACGCCGATGCGGCGCAGGCCCGCATGCTCGCCGAGCCGCGTCGACAGGCCGAAGGTCTCACCGCCGGGCTCGTACTCGCCCTCCCCGGTGGGGGCCTCCTCGGCGCGGGCCAGCCACGCCGGCCGGCCGTCGGCGCGTTCGCGCAGGCGCTCTGCGGGCCGCCCGTCGACGGTCGAGACCGCCCACTCGCCGGCGGGCAGCGTGCGCGTCTCGATCCAACGGGACGCTCCCGCGTCCTCGTCGACCTCGACGCAGACCGCCTCCCACTCGCCCTCGGGTCCGACGAGCAGGAAGGTGCCGTCCCGCCCCGTTGCGCGAACGAGCTCCTCGGCGGCGGCCTCGACGTCGGGCCACCAGCGGGGGTGGCGCTCGATGAAGGCGATCCTGCGCGCGTGCCGCTCGGCCATGCGGCGCATCGTAGGCCACCGGTGCGGCGACCGGGGCTGTTCGTAGACTCAGTCCATGGTGATCCTCGGGCTCGACCCGGGCACGGCGGCGACCGGCTGGGGCGTCGTCCGCGCCGAGGGCAGCCGGCTCCGGTCGGTCGACTACGGGTGCATCCGCACCGATGCGCACACGCCGCCGGAGGAGCGCCTCGCGGTCATCGCGCGCGCCCTCGACGACCTGCTCGAGCGCCATGCCCCCGACGCGGTCGCCGTCGAGGAGGTCTACGTCGGCGGCAATCCGCGCACCGCGCTCGCCGTCGGCCAGGCCCGCGGCGCCGCCCTGACCATGGCCGGACTGCGCCACATCGCCGTCGCCGAGTACTCGGTGTCGGCGATCAAGACCGCGGTCTCCGGCTACGGGCGCGCCGACAAGCGCCAGGTGCAGCAGATGGTCGGCGCCGTCCTCGGCCTCGCCGCGCCGCCGAGCCCCGACCACGCCGCCGACGCGCTCGCCGCGGCGATCTGCCACGCGGGGCAGGGGCCGCTCCAGCAGCGGCTGCGGGCGGCGGGGGCCCGACGGTGATCGCGCACGTGCGCGGGACCGTCGCCGACCGCGACGGCGACACCGTCGTCGTCGACGTCGCCGGCGTCGGCTACGAGCTGATCGCGACGATGTCCGCGCTGGTCCTCTGCGAGCCGGGCCGCGACGTGGCCGTGCCGACGTACCTGCACGTGCGCGAGGACGCCATGCAGCTGTACGGGTTCGGCGGCGAGGCCGAGCGGCGCATCTTCCGCCTCCTGATCGGCGTCAACGGCGTCGGGCCGAAGCTCGCCCTGGCGATCGTGTCCGCGCACGAGCCGGCCCGCATCGAGAGCGCCGTCCTCGCCGGCGACGTGGCGCTCCTCTCGAGCGTCTCCGGCGTGGGCCGCAAGACGGCCGAGCGGATCTGCCTGGACCTGAAGGACCGCATCGACGGGGCCGGCGCCGCGCCGTCGCCCGCGGGCGGCGCGGCGGGCGCGGACGACCCGCACCGCGCGGCGCGCGAGGCGCTCGTCGCGCTCGGCTACGCCGCGTCCGACGCGGAGGCGGCGCTCGCCGGTGCGGACGGCTCCGTCGAGGAACGCGTCAAGGCCGGCCTCGCCGCCCTCGGCGGGGTGCGCGGATGACGGACGACCACCGCCTCACCGACGGCGAGGAGGAACCCGGCGAGGGCGAGGTCGAGGGCGGACTCCGGCCGCGCCGCCTCGACGAGTTCGTCGGGCAGGAGCACGCCGTGCGCCAGCTCGAGACGTTCGTGGCCGCCGCGCGCGGGCGCGGCGAGCCCTGCGACCACGTCCTGCTCGCGGGACCGCCCGGGCTCGGCAAGACGAGCCTCGCGCACATCGTCGCCGTCGAGATGGGCAGCCGCATCCACACCATCTCCGGGCCCGCGCTCGAGCGCAAGGGCGACATCGCGTCGATCCTGACCGCGCTCGAGCCCCGCGACGTCCTCTTCGTCGACGAGGTGCACCGCCTGCCGCGCGCGATCGAGGAGCTCCTGTACCCGGCGATGGAGGACGGCGCGATCGACATCGTGATCGGGCAGGGGCCGGGTGCCCGCACCCTGCGGCTCGACCTCGCGCCCTTCACGCTCGTCGGCGCCACCACGCGGGCAGGCCTGCTGACCACGCCGATGCGCGACCGCTTCGGCATCTCGCTGCGGCTCGAGCACTACGCCCCCGATGAGCTCGTGCTGATCGTGCGTCGCTCCGCCGGCATCCTCGAGGTCGACCTCGACGACGAGGCGGCGACCGAGATCGCGCGCCGGTCGCGCGGCACGCCGCGCGTCGCCAACCGCATCCTGCGACGCGTCCGCGACGTCGCGCAGGTGCGCGGCTGGGCGCTCGTTGACCGCGGGGGCGCGCTCGAGGCGCTCGACCTGCTCGGCGTCGACGAGGACGGCCTCGACCGCGCCGACCGCGAGTACCTGCGCGCCGTCGCCGAGCGCTTCGGGGGTGGACCCGTCGGCCTCAACACGCTCGCCGTCGCCCTCGGCGAGGACGCGGGCACGCTCGAGGAGGTCTACGAGCCGTACCTGATCCAGCAGGGCCTGATCCAGCGCACCGCGCGCGGGCGCGTCCTGACGGAGCGCGGGCGCGCGCTGACGGGGATGCCGGCGGACCCGGGGCTGCCGAGCCTGCTCGACTAGGTCAGGAGCCGCGCCGCTCACGGTCGACGCGCAGGCTGTGCTCGACGGCTTCGAGCGCCTCCCGCAGGGCGCGGATGCGCCCCTCGATGTCCGCCGTGTCGCCGCCGGCGCGGATCCGCTCCTCCTCGCGCACCTCCTCGAGGCTGCCGATCATGATCCCGAGCAGCAGGTTCAGGACGACGAACGTGCCGACGAGGATGAAGGACAGGAAGAACAGGATCGCCGCGAACGGGCGCGCCTCGAACACCGTCGCGAACAGCGAGTTCCAGCCCTCGAGGGTGAGGATGCTGAAGAGCGTCAGGCTGGCGAGGCCGATGTTGCCCCAGTTGGCCGGGTCGACGTCGGCGAAGAGGGTCCAGCCGATCATGCCGTAGAGGAAGACCAGGAGGACCGTGATGATGCCGAGGCCCGTGGCGGGCCGGATCGCGCGCGCGGCGCCGCGCAGGAGCACGCGCACGTCGGGCAGCGACTTGAGCAGGCGCGCGACGCGCAGGAGCCGCAGGATCCGCAGGAGCGCGGCGTTCTCGCGCACTCCGGGCACGAACAGCGCCGCGATGATGACGAAGTCGAACAGGTTCCAGCCGGACCGGAAGAAGCGCTGCGGGCGCGAGCCGTAGGCGAGGATCCGGATCGCGAGCTCGACGACGAAGACCGCCGTGAAGGCGTAGTTGACGGCCTGCAGCGGGTCCGCATAGCGGTCCATCGCGCCGCCGAACGTCTCGACCGCGAGGACGACCGCGTTGAGCAGGATGACCGCGACGATCGCGTTCTGGAACCGCTCGGAATCCGCGATCCGCTGGAAGCGGGCAGAGAAGGCGCCGGTCGACGTGCCGTCCACGGCCGGCAGGATACCGCGGGGCGGCCAACGGGTAGGGTCCGGGCGTGCGCCTTGACGACCTCGACTACGACCTCCCGCCCGAGCTTGTCGCCCAGGAGCCCGTCGAGCCGCGCGATGCGAGTCGGCTGCTCGTGCTCGAGCGCGCGGGCGGGGCCCTCCGCGACCGCGTCTTCTCGGACCTCCCGTCGCTCCTGCGCCCCGACGACGTCGTGGTCCTCAACACGACGCGCGTGATCCCCGCCCGCCTGCGCCTTCGGCGTGCCACGGGCGGCGCCGCCGAGGCGCTGCTGCTCGAGGCGCGCGCCGACGGCGCCTGGGCGGCGCTCGTGCGGCCCGCGCGTCGGCTGCGGCCGGGCGAGCGGCTTGCGGGCGACGGCATCGAGGTGGAGGTCGTCGAGGTGGGCGCGGCCGGCGAGGCCGTCGTGCGCCTGCACAGCGAGGCCCCGCTCGAGCGGGCGCTGGAGCGGGCGGGGGAGATGCCGCTGCCGCCGTACATCACCCGGCCCCTCGCCGACCCGGGTCGGTACCAGACGGTCTACGCGGCGCAGCCCGGCTCGGCGGCGGCGCCGACCGCGGGCCTGCACTTCACGCCGGGGCTGCTCGCGTGCGTGCGCGCGCTCTGCCAGGTCGAGGAGGTCGAGCTCCAGGTCGGCCTCGACACGTTCCGGCCCGTCACGGCCGACGACCTCGCGGCGCACCCGATGCACTCGGAGCGCTACGCCGTCGACCCGGCCGTGCGCGCGCGCATCGCGTCCGCGCGGGCCGCGGGCCGGCGCGTCGTCGCCGTCGGCACCACCACGGCACGCGTGCTCGAGACGATCGCGGACCCGGCCGCGCCCGACGCCGGCCGCACGGAGCTCCTGATCCAGCCCGGCCACCGCTTCGGGCTCGTCGACGCCCTCGTCACGAACTTCCACCTGCCGCGCTCGACCCTGCTCGCCCTCGTGATGGCGCTCGGCGGCGAGTCGCCGGTGCGCGCCGCGTACGCTCACGCCGTGCGCGAGCGCTACCGCTTCTACTCCTTCGGCGACGCGATGCTGATCGCATGAGCGCGCCCGGCGACTTCACCGTCGAGGCGACGGACGGGGCGGCCCGCGCCGGCACGCTGATGACCGCGCACGGGCCGGTGCGCACGCCCGTCTTCATGCCCGTCGGCACGCTCGGCACCGTCAAGGGGGTCGATCCGGCCGAGCTGCGTCAGGTCGGCACGCAGATCCTGCTCGGCAACACCTACCACCTGCACCTGCGCCCCGGCGAGGACCTCGTGGCCGAGCTCGGCGGCCTGCACCGCTTCATGGGCTGGGACGGGCCGATCCTGACGGACTCGGGCGGCTTCCAGGTCTTCTCGCTGGCGCACACGCGCACCGTGGACGACGACGGCGCGACGTTCCGCAGCGTCTACGACGGCGACCTCGTGCGCCTGCGGCCCGAGGACGCGATGCGGATCCAGGCCGACCTCGGCTCGGATATCGCGATGTGCCTCGACGAGGTGCCGCCCGCCGACGCCCCGCTCGCCGACGTCGCGCGCGCCGTGGAGCGCACCACGCGCTGGGCGGAGCGCTGCCGGCAGGCGCCCGCCGCGCCCGGGCAGCTGCGCTTCGGGATCGTGCAGGGAGGCACCGACGCCGCACTCCGGGAGCGCAGCGCACGGGACCTGATGGGGATCGGCTTCGACGGCTATGCGATCGGCGGGCTCGCCGTCGGCGAGGCGCGCGACGACACGTTCCGGGTGACGGCTGAGACCGCCGAGATGCTGCCGGTCGATCGGCCCCGCTACTTCATGGGCATCGGCGACCCCGAGGGCATCCTGCGCGTGATGGGCGCTGGGATCGACATGTTCGACTGCGTGCTGCCGACCCGGCTCGGCCGCACGGGCGCCGCGATGACGTCGCGCGGGCGCCTCAACCTGCGCAACCGCGTCTACGCGCGCGACCCGGCCCCGCTCGATCCGGACTGCGCCTGCCCGACCTGCATGCGCTTCTCGCGCGCCTACATCCGCCACCTCGTCGCGCAGCGCGAGCTGCTCGGGATGCGGCTTCTCTCGGTGCACAACATCGCCTTCCTGCTAGCCTTGGCCGCTCAGGCGCGGGAGGCGATCGTCGAGGGACGGTTCGGCGACTTCCAGCGCGCAGCCCTCGAGAGACTCGCCGGAGACGACTGACGTGAATCAGCAGCTGATCCTGCTCGTGGTCGTGATGGGCGCGCTCTTCTACCTGCTCATCTACCGGCCCCAGTCGCGCGCCAAGCGCCAGCGCGAGGATCTCGACCGCTCCCTCGCCGTCGGCAGCCAGGTCGTCACGATCGGCGGCCTGCACGGCGAGATCCGCGCCCTCGACGGCGACACCGCCGACATCGAGGTCGCCGACGGGATCGTGGTCACCTTCGACCGCAAGGCGATCTCGGCGTCCGTCTCCGATCTCGATCTCGAGGACGAGGCGGACGCGGACGACGACGATCTCGAGGACGAGATCGACGACGAGCTCGAGGCGGAGGACGCGGACCGCGTCGCCCCCGACGGCGGCGCGGACGGGGCCGACGCGGGCGACGGCGCCGACCGCCCCGCCTGAGGCCCATGCTCCGCCGCAGCACGTTCCTGATCCTGATCGCGCTGCTCGCGCTCCTCGTGGGCACGGGCGTCCTGTCGTACCTGCGCGTGCCCGTGCTCGGCCTCGACCTCCAGGGCGGGGCGGAGGTGACGCTCGAGGCCCAGCCGGAGAAGGGGCAGGAGGTCACCGAGGAGCAGATGGACCAGGCGGTCCAGATCCTGCGCACCCGCGTCGACGCGCTCGGCGTCGCCGAGCCGCAGATCCAGAAGGAGCAGGGCAACCGCATCTCGATCGCCGTCGCCGGCGAGGACGACCCGGCTCGCGTGTTCGCCCTCGTTGGCTCGACCGGCCAGCTCTACTTCATCGACCTGCAGGAGGGGCTCACGCAGGGCGTGTCGCGCTCCTTCGTGGCGGGCGCCGGCATCGCGCCGAAGACGACCCTCTACGACCTGCTCAAGGCCGTGCCGGAGGAGGCGCGGAACGGCGAGCAGAGCCTGCTCTACGCCTTCGAGAAGGGCGCCACGGACGAGCCCCTCAACGAGTTCGGCGCGGTCGACGAGGACCAGCTCCTGCTCCAGCTGGGCGAGCAGTCGATCCCCGCCGACGTCGAGGTGCTCGGCGTGCCGCGGGACACGATCGCGGTGCGCTGCTCGAACCAGAGCCCCGCCGGCTGCCCGCCGAACATCACGCCCGTCCCCACGACGGCCCAGGAGAAGTTCTTCTGGTACCTGTTCGACCTGCCGCCGCCCGATCAGCGGCTGACGGGCGACGACCTCGAGAGCGCGCGCTCCGACTTCGATCCGCAGACCGGGCAGCCCGTCGTGCTGATGGACTTCACCGGCCGCGGCGCCGAGCTGTTCGGGTCGATCACGAAGGGGCTCGCGGAGCGCGGCCGCTCCGAGTGGAGCGCGGCCGGCGCGCAGGAGGGTGCCGAGTCCTTCTACTTCCAGAACTTCGCGATCATCCTCGACGGCGAGCTGCAGACGTACCCGACGATCGACTTCGTCCAGAACCCGAACGGGATCGAGGGCGGCAGCGCGCAGATCACGGGCCTCGACAGCCCGGGCGAGGCGAACGACATCGCCCTCGTCCTGCAGTCGGGCTCCCTGCCGGTCCGCTTCGTCGCGTTGTCGTCCAGCCAGGTCTCCGCGACCCTCGGCGAGGCGTCGCTGCGCCAGGGCCTGATCGCGGGCCTCGCGGGCCTGCTCCTGATGATGGTCTACCTGGTCATCTTCTACCGCTTCCTCGGCCTCGTCGCGGACCTCGCGCTGATCATCTTCGCGGCGCTCTTCTACGGCGTGATCCTGGCGATACCCGTGACGATGACCCTGCCGGGCATCGCCGGCATGATCCTCACCATCGGCGTCGCCGCCGATGCGAACATCGTCGTGTTCGAGCGCATCCGCGAGGAGTACCGCACCGGCAAGACCCTGCGCGCGTCGATCAGCGCCGGCTACTCGCGCGGGTTCCGCACGATCCTCGACGCGAACGCCGTCACGCTGATCACCGCGGGCGTCCTCTTCGTCGCGGCCCAGTCGACGGTGAAGGGCTTCGCCTTCCTGCTCGCCCTCGGCGTGATCGTGTCGATGTTCACGTCCGTGTTCGCGACGCGCGCGATCCTGCAGGTCCTGTCGGGCTTCCGCTGGTTCGATAACCCGCGCGTGATCGGGGCGACCATGAAGCCGGTCCGCTGGCGCTTCGACTTCGCGGGCCGCAAGCGGCTCTGGTTCGGCATCGCCGCTGCGGTGATGATCCTCTGCATCGGCACGCTCGGCGTGCGGGGCCTCAACCTCGGCCTCGATTTCACCGGCGGCACGCGGATGGCGGTCGTGATCGCGAAGCCGGCCACGGTGGAGGAGATCCGCGGCGTGCTGACGGAGGTCGACGGCGATCTGCGCACGGCCGTCGTCCGTGGCGAGGGCGAGCAGACGGGCAGCACCTTCACCGCCTTCCAGGTCGATGCGAAGGAGATCCCGGCCAACGAGATCCAGACGATCGCCCAGCAGATCAACCAGGCGTACGGCCTCGAGCAGGAGATCGACGTGCGCACCGTGTCGGCCTCGTTCGGGTCGGAGATCCTGCGCGGCGCGCTGCTCGCGCTGGGCTTCTCGCTGCTCCTGATCATCATCTTCATGGCGGTGCGCTTCGACTGGAAGTACGCCGTCCCGATGGTGGTCGCGCTGCTCCACGACCTCGTGCTCGCCGCCGGCATCTACGCGATCTCGGGCAGGGAGGTGACCAGCGCATCGATCGCGGCGCTCCTGACCATCCTCGGCTACTCGCTGTACGACACCATCATCGTGTTCGACCGCGTGCGCGAGAACGAGCGCGTCCTCAAGCGCCACACCTACGACCAGATCGTCAACATCTCGCTGTGGGAGACCGTCACGCGCTCCCTCAACACGTCGCTCTCGACGCTCGTCCCGATCCTCGCGCTGTTCATCTTCGGCGGCGAGACGCTGCAGGACTTCGCCTTCGCCCTGATCGTCGGCATCGCGACGGGCGCGTACTCGTCCTTCTTCCTCGCCTCCCCGCTGCTCAGCGTGCTCAAGTCGCGCGAGCCCGAGTACCGCGGGCGCCGCGGCTCCGACGAGCTGCCGGCGTTCATCATCGGCAAGGCCGCTGCGGCGGCGCAGCGCGCGCCGGCCGCCGTCGCCGCCGGCGCATCCGCGACCGCCGGGGCCGACGCGAGCCTCGCGGCCGAGCTCGAGGCAGACGACGCGCAGCTCGAGGCGCGGTCGGACGCGGACGCCCCCTCCGACGCGGACGCCGGTCCTGCTCCATCCGCGGACGCGTCGCCGCCCGGCGCGGGCGGCCAGGCCGGGCCCGACGAGGCGGCGATCGAGGCGGCGCGCCAGCGCCGTGCGGAGCGCAAGAACCGCCGCAAGCGCTGAGGGCAGGCGTCCGGGCGCGCGCCTAGCCTGACCCCGTGGACGGCGGCAGGCGACTCGCGATCGGACCGTGTCCCGCCGACGCGTCGGCGCGGCTCGGGGACGGAATCGGCTGCGGGCGCGTGCTCGCCGACGCGATGGCGCGCCGCGGCTGGGACGACCCGGCCGCCCTCGCCGCCTTCCTCGACGCGGAGGGCCCGCAGCACGATCCGCTCGCCCTCGGCGACGCGGCGCGCGCGATCCCGCTGATCGCGGACGCGATCGCGGACCGCCGGCGGATCGCGGTGCACGGCGATTACGACGCGGACGGGGTCTGCGCGACCGCGCTCCTGTGCGAGGGCCTCGCGGCGCTCGGGGCGGACGTCGTGCCGTTCATCCCGAGCCGCTTCGACGAGGGCTACGGCCTCGCCGTCGAGACCGTCGAGCGGCTGCATGCCGACGGGGTGCGCCTGATCATCACCGTCGACTGCGGCATCACCGCCGTCGCGGCCGCGGACCGCGCCACCGCCCTCGGCGTCGGACTCGTCGTCACGGACCATCACCGCCACGGCGACGCCCTGCCCGACTGCCCCGTCGTCGCACCCGCGCTCGGGGGCTACCCGTTCGATCAGCTGTGCGGCGCCGGCACCGCCTTCAAGCTGCTCGAGGGCCTCGTGGCCCACCACGGGGCGGACCCGGCGATCCTCGAATCCGTCGCCGACCTCGTCGCGATCGCCACGATCGCCGACCTCGTGCCGCTCGTGGACGAGAACCGCGCGCTCGCGCGCTGGGGCCTGAAGCGGATCGGCCGCGGCGGACGCCTCGGCCTCGACACCCTGATGCGAGTCGCCAAGGTCGACCCGCGCACGATCGATGCGGGCGCGATCGGCTTCCGGATCGGCCCGCGCCTGAACGCCGCCGGGCGCCTTGAGCACGCGGACGCGGCGCTGCGCCTGCTGATGACCGGCGATCCGCGCGAGGCGCAGGAGCTCGCGGAGGAGCTCGACGGACTCAACCGGCGGCGGCGCGCGCTCGAGGACCGGATCCTGCGGGAGGCGCTCGACCTGCACGCCTCCCTGCCGGCGGCCCGCCAGGCCGCGCTCGGCACGGTGCTCGCGCAGGACGGCTGGCACGCCGGCGTGGTCGGCATCGTCGCGTCGCGCGTCGTCGAGCGCCTGCGACGGCCGGCCGTGCTCGTCGCGATCGACGGCGACACCGGCCGCGGCTCGGGCCGCAGCCTCGACGCGTTCGACCTGCACGCCGCGCTCGCCGCCTGCGACCCGCACCTCGAGCGCTGGGGCGGGCACCGGGCCGCCGGCGGCGTGACGGTGCGCACGGACCGCCTGGACGCGTTCGCCGCACGCTGGGCCGTCGGCTCTCGTGTGGCGACGTCGC
>JAURLF010000197.1 GCA_030831375.1 Gaiellales bacterium
CCATCTCGATCCTGCGCGGCCTCAAGGAGCGCTACGAGGTGCACCACGGCGTGCGCATCCAGGACTCCGCGATCGTCGCCGCCGCGATGCTCTCGGACCGCTACATCGCGGACCGCTTCCTGCCCGACAAGGCGATCGACCTGATCGACGAGGCCGCCAGCCGGCTGCGCATCGAGATCGACTCGCGCCCGACGGAGCTCGACGAGGTCGAGCGCCGGATCGTGCGGCTCGAGATCGAGGACGCCGCGCTCGCCAAGGAGACCGACGCCGCCTCCGCGGAGCGCCGCGAGGCCCTCGCCAACGAGCTCGAGGAGCTGCAGGAGTCGGCCGGCCGGATGCGCGAGCGCTGGGAGGTCGAGAAGCGCCACATCGACGCGATCCGCCGGCTCAAGGGCATGATCGAGGACGTCAAGGCCGAGGCCGAGCGCGCCGAGCGCGAGGCCGACCTGCAGCGCGCCGCCAAGCTCACCTACGGCGACCTGCCGGCTTACGAGGCGGAGCTGGCGGCCGAGACGGCCGCCCTCGCGGAGGTCCAGGCCCAGGGCTCGGTCCTCAAGGAGGAGGTCGACGAGGAGGACGTCGCCGAGGTCGTCGGCGCGTGGACGGGCATCCCCGTCAGCCGCCTGATGGAGGGCGAGATGCAGAAGCTCGTGCACCTCGAGGAGCGCCTGCACGAGCGGCTCGTCGGCCAGGACGAGGCGATCCGGGCCGTCTCCGACGCGATCCGGCGCTCGCGCGCGGGCCTCGGCGACCCGAACCGCCCGATCGGCTCGTTCCTGTTCCTCGGCCCGACCGGCGTCGGCAAGACCGAGCTCGCGAAGACCCTCGCGGAGCTCCTCTTCGACGACGAGCGCTCGATGGTGCGGATCGACATGTCCGAGTACATGGAGCGCCACGCCGTCTCGCGTCTCGTCGGCGCGCCCCCGGGCTACGTCGGCTACGAGGAGGGCGGCCAGCTGACCGAGGCCGTCCGCCGCCGGCCCTACTCGGTGATCCTGCTCGACGAGGTCGAGAAGGCCCACGGCGACGTCTTCAACATCCTCCTGCAGGTGCTCGACGACGGCCGCCTGACGGACGGGCAGGGGCGCACCGTGGACTTCACGAACACGGTGCTGATCATGACCTCGAACGCCGGCGCCGAGCACATCACGGGGGACCTCTCCGCGGACGAGATCCGCAGCCGCGTCGACGGCGCGCTGCGGCACGTGTTCCGGCCGGAGTTCCTCAACCGCGTCGACGACACCGTCATCTTCATGCGGCTGACCGCCGAGGAGATCCGCGAGATCGTCGACCTGCAGATCGCGCGCCTGGCGCGTCGCGTCGAGGAGCGCCGCATCGCGCTCGTCGTCACGGAGGCCGCCAAGGACCTGCTCGGCCGCGAGGGCTACGACCCGACCTACGGCGCGCGCCCGCTGCGCCGCGCGATCCAGCGCCAGCTCGAGAACCCGCTGGCCCTGCGCCTGCTCGAGGGCGACGTGCCCGAGGGCGCGACGATCGTCTGCGACGCGGACGCGGCCGGCGAGGCGCTGGCCTTCCGCGTCGAGGCGATGCAGGCGGTCGCCTGAGCATGGGCCTCCTGCGCCGCGGCCGGGGCCCCGACGGGCCCGACGACGAGCTCGACCTCGACCCCGAGGCGGGGCTCGCCGCGGCCGCGGCGGCCGCCGCGGCCGACGACGAGCAGGGGCCGCTCGGCCCGACCGGCCGGCCCCTGCACCCCGTCGGCGCCTACTTCGAGGCGGCCTTCCGCCGCTTCGGCATCAACTTCGGCGGCTACCTGCTCCTGACCGTGCTGTGCGGCCTGCCGTGGGCCGTCGCCGAGTTCTCGCTCGACCGCTCCGGCGTCGACCCCCAGCTGCAGCTCCTGATCCGCGGCTTCACGTTCGCGTTCGGCTTCGTGGCGGTGGCCGCCGCCTCGACGACGCTCGTCGCGGGCGGCGTCCGCGGCCGAGGCGGCGCCGTCGCCCTCGCCTGCCTCGGCACCGCGCTGCCCGCGGCGCTCGTCGTCTGGAACCTGTCCGCGCTCGCGCTCCTGCCGCTCCTGCCGCTGATCCTGTTTCCGCCGATCATCGCCGTCTCCGGCGACGCGGGCGGCCTGCGCGCCGTCTGGGAGGGGGTGCTGGCCACGGGCCGCTGGTTCCGACGCGCCTATGCCTGCGTGTTCGGCCTCGCGATCGTCGCCGTCGGCCTCTGGATCGGCTTCACCACGGTGGCCTTCGTGATCACGGGCCCGCTCGGCGACCACCTGCGCATCGTGCTCACGATGCTGTTTCTGTGGCCGATCTCGGCGCTCGTCTTCCGCAACCTCTACGGCGACATGACGGGGCGCCTGGTGATCGCGGCGCCGCCGCGCGAGAACGAGTACCGCAAGGACCTCGCGCGGCGCCGGCGGGAGCGCGCGAAGCGCAACCGCCGCCGCATCCGTCGCGTCACCGGCGAGTAGCGGGACGCGCGCAGGGCGCGTCGGCGAATGCCGCGAGGCCGCGCGCGGGCGGGCGGCGCGGGCCCGCGAGGGGCAGCCGCGCCGCCAGTCCGCGCAGGCGCCGGATCACGCGTTGACCGCCTCCCAGACCCGGTTCGGGGTCATCGGCAGTTGCCGCACCCGGGCGCCCGTGACGTCGCGGATGCCGTTGCCGATCGCGGCCAGGGTCGGCACGCTCGGCGGCTCCGCGATGCCCTTCGCGCCGTGCGGGCCGCCGTCGGTGGCGGCCGGGCCGACGAAGGCGATGTCGATCGGCGGGGCGTCCGCCATCGTCTGCAGCTTGTACTCGAGCAGGCCCGGATTGAGGATCGTGCCGTCCTCGCCGATCTGCGAGCCCTCGAGCAGCGCCTGCCCGATGCCCATCACGACGCCGCCCTCGATCTGGCCCTCGGCCCCGATCGGGTTGACGATCGTGCCGGAGTCGTGCGCGGCGGCGACGCGCAGGACGCGCACGACGCCCGTCTCGCGGTCGACCTTGACGTGCGCGGCGTGGCAGAAGAACGTGGGGGCGACCCACGAGTCCATGCCCATCCGGCCGACGCAGGCCGAGCCCTCGACCTCGGGCGCCTGCGGCACGTCGCCGGAGCCGGCGGCGAGCAGCTGGTCGCCACCCGTCGCCTCCGCGGCGAGCTCGGAGATCAGGACGTGCTTGTCGGGCGAGCCCTTGACGCGGGCCGTGCCGTCGGCGAGCTCGATGTCGCCCTTCGCGGCCTCGAGCTTCTCCGCGGCCATGTCGAGCAGGCGCTCGCGCAGCACGCGGGCGGCCTGGATCACGGCGCGGCCGTTGTTGAAGGTCGTCTGCGAGCCGGACGAGCCCATGTCGTACGGGCCGGCCTCGGTGTCCTGGTAGACGATCGAGAAGTCCTCGGGGCGCATGCCGAGCTCCTCGGCGGCGAGGCGCGGCAGCGCCATCACGGCGCCCGAGCCGCACTCCTGCGCGCCCGTCACGATCGTGGCCGAGCCGTCGCCGTTGAACTTCACGTAGGCGCCGGACGACGAGCCGAAGGACGGCCACCAGCCGATCGCGATGCCGATCGCCTCGTCGTCGGGCAGGTCGCGGCCGTAGCCGATCATCTCGGCCGCGGCCTCCAGGCACTGCGGCGCGCCGTGCGGGTCGAGCACCTGGCCGGTCGCCGTCTGATCGCCGTCGCGCACGACGTTGTGCAGCCGGAAGGCGAGCGGGTCCATCCCGAGCGTGCGCGCGATCTCGTCCATGTGCGACTCGAGCGCCCAGTTGGCCTGCGGGGCGGTGGGGGCGCGCACCGAACCGGACGGCTGGTGGTTCGTGTACGCGAGGTGCGCCTGCACGTCGACGGCGGGGATCCGGTACGGCCCGATCGCGTGCATGCCCGCGAGCTCCGGGAAGAAGCCTGCGTCCGCGGTGTAGGCGCCGTTGTCGATCAGGATGCGGGCCCGACGCGCGGTGATCGTGCCGTCGCGCTTCACGCCCGTCTCGAGCTCGATCACCATGCCCTCGCGGCGGTGGTCGGGGGCGATGAACTCCTCGCGGCGCGAGAAGACCAGCTTCGCCGGGCGCTTCGCCTTGCGGGCGACGGCGGCGACGTGCGCCTCGAAGTGGAACTCGCACTTGCCGCCGAAGCCGCCGCCGAGGTGCGGCACGATCACGCGCACGGCGTTCTCGGGCATCTCGAGGCAGTGGGCGACGCCGGCGCGCGCGTTGAACGGCACCTGCGTCGACGACCAGATCGTGACCTGGTCGCCGTGCCACTCGGCGATCACGGCGCGCGGCTCGATCGGCGCGGCGTGCTGCATGTCGGCCACGTAGCGCTCGCGCACGACCTCGTCGGCCTCGGCGAGGCCGGCCGCGGCGTCGCCGTGGACGATCGCGGTGTGGCAGGCGTCGTTGCCGGAGCGCACGATGTCGAACGCGTCCCCGTAGCCCTCCCAGTCGGCGTGCACGAGCGGCGCGCCCGCCTCGAGCGAGGCCTCGATGTCGTTGACCACGGGCAGGGGCTCGAGGTCGACCTCGATCAGGTCGCACGCGGCCTGCGCGATCTCGGGCGTGGCGGCGGCGACGGCGGCGATGATCTCGCCCTCGAAGCGCACGTAGTCCTTCGCGAACAGGCGGCGGTCCTGGATGTAGCCGCCGTGCTGCACGTCCGGCACGTCGGCGTGGGTGACGACGGCGAAGACGCCGGGCAGCGCCTCGGCCTTGGCGGTGTCGAGCGCGCGGATGCGGCCGTGCGCGACGCCCGCGTAGCGGAACTTGCAGTGCACGAGCCCCGTCATCCCGAGGTCGGCCGTGTAGCGGCCGAGCCCCGTCACCTTGTCCTTGCCGTCCTGGCGCCTGAAGGACCGCTCCTCGATGACCGCCATGCCGCCCCTCCCGTGGGAACCCCGGTGTACGGGCGCAATCCTACCCGCGGGGGCGGTCCGCCGCCACGTGGCCGCTCATGGCCAGCGGGCGAGCGCGGAGTCGATCCCGTCGGCGCAGATCGCCTCCGCGCAGGCCGCGGCCTCGGCGGCGAGGGCGTCCGGGTCCTCGTCGTCCTCGAAGCCGGACAGGACGTACGTGGCGACGTCGCGGCGGTCGCCCCTGCCGGGCCGCCCGACGCCGCAGCGCACGCGCTGGAAGTCGGGCGAGCCGAGCGCGTCGGCGAGCGAGCGCAGGCCGTTGTGGCCCTTCAGGCCGCCGCCGGAGCGGGCCTTGACGAGGCCGGGGGCGAGCTCGATGTCGTCGTACACGACCACGATCGCCTCGATCGGGACGCGCAGCTCGCGCACGCACGCGCCGACGCTGCGGCCCGAGTCGTTCATGAAGGTCTCCGGAGCGAGCACGCCGACGGGCGCGCCGTCGAGGCGCACCTCCGCGTAGCGGCCGCTGAAGCGGCTCCGCCAGGTCGCGCCGTGGTCCTCCACGACGCGCTCGACGGCCATCCAGCCGATGTTGTGGCGCGTGCGGGCGTAGCGGCTGCCGGGATTGCCGAGCCCGACGATCAGGGCGTCGACGTAGCCCACGGGCTACTCGGCGTCGTCGCCGCCGTCGGCGTCGTCGCCGCCGGCCTCGGCGGCGGGCGCCTCGCCGGCCTCCGCCGCGGACGCCTCGCCCTCGGCGCCCTCCTCGCCCTCCTCGCCGCCGTCGGCGACCGCCATCGCGGCGCGCGTGACGACGCACGAGCAGACGGTGGCGTCGAGGTCGCCCGCGAACGCGTAGTCGCCCGTCGCGGTGAGGTCGCGGACGTGCAGCGACTGGCCGATCTTGAGCGCACTGATGTCGACGACGATCTCGGTCGGCACCGAGCCCGGCAGCGCGGAGACGAGCACCTCGTGAAGGGAGTGCTCGATCATGCCGCCGTCGAGCTTGACGCCCTCGGCCTCGCCGACGAGGTGCACCGGCACGGGCGCCGTGATCGTCTCCGTCATCGAGATCGCCATCAGGTCGATGTGCGTGACGCGGTCGCGTACGCGGTCGATCTCCATCGCCTTCAGGATCGCGTTGACCGGCTTCTGCTCGCCGTCGATGACCAGCGAGAGGATCGCGTTGCGGCCCGACTCGCCGGCGAAGGCGGCGCGCAGCGTGACGCGCTCGACCTGGATCGGCATCGGCTCGCGACCCTGCCCGTAGAGCACGCCCGGGATCACGTCCTGCTTGCGCAGGCGCTGGTTGGCGCGCGTCGAGGAGGCCTCGCGCTTTGTGATCTGGATCGTCGTGTCGGACATCGCTCGCGCTCCGGTCTCGGTGCGCGCGGCACTCTAGCCGACACGCGCGCGCGAGGCGTCAGCGAGGCGGTTCCTAGAAGAGCTGGTTCTCGCCGCCGAACAGATTCGACACGGAGCCCTCGCGGAAGACCTCGTCGATCGTCTGGGCGAGGATGCCGTCGACGGGCAGCACGCGCACGCGGCTGTCGGGGGCGCGCGGGTCGATCGGCACGGTGTCGCAGACGACGACCTCGTGCAGGACGGAGTCGCGGATCCGTTCCAGCGCGGGGTCCGACATGATCGCGTGCGTCGCGCAGGCGTAGACCTCCGTCGCGCCCGCGTTCTTGACGGCCTCGGCACCCGCGCAGAGCGTGCCGGCGGTGTCGATGATGTCGTCGGAGATGATCGCCTTCTTGCCGGCGACGTCGCCGATGATGGCGGCCACGCGCGCCTTGCCGTGCTCGGGCCGCAGCTTCGCGATGATCGCGACGTCGGCGTCGAGCATCTCCGCGAAGCGGGTGGCGAGCTTCGCGCGGCCGGCGTCGCCGGAGACGACGACGGTGCCCTCGCCGGACAGCCCCATGTCGCGGAAGTGGCGCGCGAACATCGGCAGCGCCGTCATGTGGTCGACGGGGCCGTCGAAGAAGCCCTGCACCTGGCCGGCGTGCAGGTCCATGGTCAGCACGCGGTCGATGCCCGACGAGCGCAGGAGCGTGGCCACGAGGCGCGCGGTGATCGGCTCGCGCGGCGCGCTCTTCTTGTCCTGGCGCGCGTACGGGTACCACGGGATGACGGCGGTGACGCGCTTCGCCGAGCCGAGCATGGCCGCGTCGGCCATGATCATCAGCTCCATCAGGTTGCGGTTGACCGGATTCACGCAGGACTGCACGAGGAAGACGTCGGCGCCGCGCACCGACTCCTCGAAGCGGGCGTAGATCTCGCCGTTGGCGAACGACTTCAGGGTCGCCTGGCCGAGGCCGACGTCGAGCCGGTCGGCGATGCGCTGCGCGAGGTCCGGGTTCGAGCGCCCGGAGAAGATCATCAGCCGCTTGGACGGTGTGCGCTCTTGCCAGGAGGCGGGCGCGCCGAGGTCGGCGGGGACGTCGAAGAGCTTCGAGTCAGGCATCGCGCCTCCTCTGCGCGTAGTTCTCCTTGACGACCTGCCGGGCCCGGGCGATCCCGAGCGCCCCCGGCGGGACGTCATCCGTGATGATGGACCCCGCACCGGTCGTCGCGTCGTCGCCGATCTCGACGGGGGCCACGAAGACGCAGTCCGAGCCCGTCCGGACGCGGCTGCCGATCACCGTGCGGTGCTTGGCCGCGCCGTCGTAGTTGGCGGTGATGTTGCCCGCGCCGATGTTCGTGTCCTCGCCGATCTCGGCGTCGCCGACGTAGGACAGGTGGGGGATCTTCGAGCGCGCGCCGACGTCGGCGTTCTTGGTCTCGGCGAAGGCGCCGACCCGCGCGCCCGCGCGCAGGTGGGTGCCGGGCCGCAGGTGCGCGAAGGGGCCGGCCTTGGCGCCGGCCTCGAGGACGGCGCCGTCGAGGACGCTGTGCGGGCCGGCCTCGGCGCCCGCCGCCAGGCGCGTCGCGCCGCGCAGGACCGTGCCGGGGTGGACGACGCAGTCGGGCGCGAGCTCGACGTCGGCGTCGACGTAGGTCGAGGCGGGGTCGACGATGCCGGCGCCGGCGAGCATGTGGTCCTCGAGGATGCGCTGGCGCAGGAACGCCGCCGCCTCCGCGAGCTCCACGCGCGTGTTGACGCCGAGCAGGGCGATCGGGTCGGCGACCGGCTCGGCGACCACGGTCCCGCCCGCCGCGGCGATGCGCGGCAGGACGTCGGGCAGGTAGCGCTCGCCGGCCGCGTTGTCCGTCCCGAGGCCCTCGAGGGCGGGGCGCAGGGCGTCGGCGGCGAAGACGTAGAGCCCCGCGTTGACCTCGCCGCCCTCGAGCTCCTCCGGGGTCGCGTCGCGCGCCTCGACGACGCGGACCGACCCGTCGGCGTCGCGCAGCACCCGGCCGTAGGACCCGGCCGGGTAGACCTCGAAGGTGGCGAGGGTCGCCTGCGCGCCGGCGGCGCGGTGGGCGGCCACGAGGCCGTCGAGCAGGTCGGCGTGGAGGAGCGGCGTGTCGCCCGAGACGACGAGCACGTCGCCCGCGAAGCCGGCGAGCGCGGGCATCGCCACGCGCACGGCGTCGCCGGTGCCGAGCTGCGCCTCCTGGACCACGGTCTCGGCGTCGCCGACGGCGGCTCCGACGGCGTCGGCGGCGTCCGGCGGCACGACCACCACGACTCGCTCCGCGCCGGCGTCGCGCACGGCGGCGAGCACCCACCCGACGAGGGGGCGGCCCCAGATCGGGTGCAGCACCTTGGGGGTCGCCGACCGCATGCGGGTGCCCTTCCCGCCGGCCATCACGATGCAGGCGAGGGGCCGATCGGCGGTGGGGGCGGGGGGCGTCATCCGGCCCCCTCAACACTAGTGCGTCAGGCGGGCGCCCTCGCCGCTGCCGCCGCGACCTGCGCCTTCAGCTCGTCGACGGGCACGAACGAGATCCCGAGCGCCGAGTCGTGCCGCCAGCGGATCACGCCGGCCGCGTCGATCACGAACGTGCTGCGCTTGGTGCCGATCACGGGCGCCTTGGCGCCGTAGAGGGCGGCGACGCGGCGATCGGGGTCGGCGAGCAGCGGCACGGCCAATCCGTGCTTGTCGCGGAAGCGCTCCTTCGACGCGACGTCCTTCGCGGAGATCCCGACGACGACGGCGTCGCCGAGGCCGGTCAGCTCGTCGATCCGCTGCGAGTACGCGCACAGCTGCTTCGTGCAGACCTTCGTGTCGTCGCCGGGGTAGAAGGCGAGCACGACCACGCGGCCGATCTGATCGGACAGCCGGAACGGCCCGTCGGGGCCCGTCAGCTCGAAGTCGGGGGCGGGATCGCCGATCGCGGGGCTGGCCATGGTGCTCCTCGGTCGCGGGGGTGCGCCCGGTCCTTCGCGGGGGCCGCCCGCGCGGCCGGCGCCCGAGGGGTCAGCGCCGGCCGAGGCGCAGCACGCGCGTCGCCGTGGCCCTGCCGGCGGCATTCGCGAACGTGGTGGTGACGGTGTAGCGCTGCGCCGAGCGGCGCAGGGCGGCGCGGCCGGTCCGGCCCACGCGGCACGCGACCGTCCGCGTGCCGGCGGCGGTCACGTCGACGGTCGCTCGGCAGACCACCACGGCGCGACCCCGGCGGCGGACCGTCACGCGCTGGGTGATCGTGCCCGCGTCGGAGACCGCGACCCGGCTGCGCAGCGTCAGCGCGCGGCGTCCCACGCGAGCGGTCGGGCGCCGTGCGGTGACGGTCGGCGCCACGCCGGCACCCGGGTCGGACCCGCCGGCGGTGCCGCCGCCGATCGAGCCGTCATCGCCGGCCGGCATGTTGAGGGCCCCGGGGTTGACGGCGACGCCGGGCGGCGGCGCCGGTGCCGGTGCCGGCGCCGGTGCGGCGCCGGGGACGAACTCGTAGGCGCCGATCGGATAGCTCCCGGTCGGCACGTAGTTGCGGTCGAGGTCGTACGAGGTGTCCCGGTACTGCAGCGACCCGCCGGCGTCGATCAGCGGCGAATCGGAGCGGGGGCGCCAGTTGACGTCGATGCGCGGGTCCTCGGTCTGGATCAGGTTCCGGGCCGTCGGTTCGGTGACCGCGGCGAGGGAGCCGCTCACCGAACGGGTGCGGTAGTTCGACGTGCTCGCCGTGACGTTGACGCGTCCGCCGTCTTCGGCGGTCGCCTGCACATCGCTCACGTCCGCCGATCCGGTGCCGCGGATCAGCGCGTTGATCAGGCGCACCACCGGGCCCGAGTTAGCGCCCCGCGCCGTGGCGGCAAGCCCCGGGGCGGGGAGGTCCGACGAGGCCACGCCGCCCCAGAGGGTGACGTTCTGAAGCCAGAAAGTGGGGCGCACCGCCTGTGCCGGCGCGTTGCTGACATCGATCTTGAGCCCGCCTCCCGGGCCGCGGCAGAGCGTGAACGTCACGCGCGCGCCGCCGCGCAGGGGATCGAGCAGGCACCCGACCGCACTGCTCGCGGTGGCCGCGGCCATCACGTCGATCAGACGGGCATCGCCGCTCCTCGCCCAAATCGCCGCGGTCGTCGCCGACGGGAGCCCGACGACGGCGATGTTCATGACCCAGATGCTCGTCGCTGAGAGCTTGAGCCCCGAGCCGCCGACCCAGAGCACGGGCGTGGTCGTCGGGTCGATGGACACCGGGCCGCGGCGCAGCGCGTTGCGGGCGAGCGTGATGCCGCGGTGGATCTCCAGCCCGTTCGGGAGCACGTAGTTCCCGGGCTCGAGCAGCACCGTGTCCCCGGCGACGGCGAGGGTGGTCGCCGCGCTCAACGAGCACGGCTGCGCCGACGAGCACCCGGCGCCTGTGCCGTCGCTGGACGCGTAGATGTCCGCTGCCGCGGCGGAGGCGGGGACGCATGCCGTTGCGACGACGGCCGCGGCGATCGCAGCGCGGATCCTCACTGATCCAGAATAGCGGTCGGCCGGAGCCGAAACCACCACCTCCGGCCGCATCTGTGCAACCCTAGGCACGCCCAGGCACGAGAGAGGACGATCCGCGCATGCACACCCCCATCGAGCTGGCCATCGTCAACGCGCGCGTGCGCACCATGGACCCCGCGAACCCCCACGCGACCGCCGTGGCGGTCGGGCACGGGGCGATCCTCGCCGTCGGCTCGGACGCGGAGATCCGCGAGCTGGCCGGGTCGGCCGAGGTGATCGACCTCGACGGGGCGGCGCTCGTGCCGGGGCTGACCGACAGCCACGTGCATCCCCTGATGGGCGCCCTCGACGCGGTCGGGGCGGACCTGCTCGACGCCTTCACCTGGGACGACGTGCTGGCTGCGATCCGCGCGGAGGCGGAGGGCAAGGGTCCCGACGAGTGGGTCGTCGGCTGGGGCCTCCTGTACGACGCCTTCGAGGGCCGCGAGATCCACCACGCGCTGATCGAGGAGGCCGTCGGCGGTCGCCCGACGTACCTCAAGTTCATGGACTTCCACACGGTGCTCGCCTCCACGCGCGCGCTCGAGCTGGCCGGGATCCACGGCCCGATCGCCTTCTCCGAGAACGCCGAGGTCGTCTGCGACGCACAGGGACGCCCGACGGGCGAGCTGCGCGAGTGGGGCGCGATCGCGCTCGTCGACGCAGCGATGCCGCCGCTGACCGACGCGCAGAAGCTGGACATGTACCACCGCCAGATGCGCGAGTTCGCGCGCGTGGGCATCACCGGCATCCACGGCATGGACGGCACGCTGGAGACGCTCGACGTCCTGCGCGAGCTGGAGGCCTCGGGCCGGCTGCTGACGCGCCTGACGATGCCGTTCTGGTTCATGCCGGACATGCCCGAGGAGGAGTGGGAGGCGTACGTCCCCCATCGCGACGCGCGCGGCCGGCGCTGGCGCGGCGGCGTCGCCAAGTTCTTCATCGACGGCGTGATCGACACGGGCACCGCCTGGCTCGTCGAGCCCGACACGATGGGCGACGGGCTGGCGCCGTTCTGGCCCGAGCCGGAGAAGTACCAGCGCGCGGTCAGGCGCTTCGCGGGCGCGGGCTTTCAGTGCTCGACGCACGCCTGCGGCGACATGGGCGTCCGCTACGCCCTCGACGCCTACCGGCTGGCCGGCGCCGCGCCGGGCATCCGCCACCGCATCGAGCACATCGAGACGCTGCAGGCGAGCGACCTGCCGCGCTTCGCCGCGGAGGGCGTGGTGGCGTCGATGCAGACGCAGCACATGATGTGGCTCGACCCGGGCCGCACCTGCAACTGGACGACGCGGATGGGCGACGCCCGCTGCGACCGGGCGTTCCCGACGCGCTCCCTGCTCGAGTCGGGCGCCGTCGTCACGCTCGGGTCGGACTGGCCGGTGGCCCGCTTCGACCCGCGCATCGGCATGGCGTCGGCGCGGCTGCGCCACGCGCCCGGCAACGGCCGGGAGCCCTTCGACGACCAGGCCCTGACGGGGCTGCAGGCCCTCCACGGCTACACGGTGGCGCCGGCCTACACGATCTCCGAGGAGCACCGCCTCGGCCGCATCAAGGTCGGCTACTGCGCGGACCTGACGGCGTTCGCCGAGGACCCCGCCGAGTGCCCCGCCGAGGACCTCGTCGACCTGCCCGTCGTCCTCACGATGGTCGACGGCGAGGTCGTGCACCGCGCGTAGGTCAGGCGCGCGGCCCGACCCAGCGCTGCGGCTGCCCCGTCACCTCGGCGATCGCCTCGAAGTCGCGGTCGCGGTGGAGGATGGGCAGCTCGGCCTCGATCGCGGCGGCGGCCACGAGCAGGTCGGTCGGTGCGATCGATCGATGCCGAGGGCCGGGCAGTGCGGCGAGATCCCGTTGGATCGCCCGAGCTCGCTGGAACGCCCGCGGCGAGACCGGCACGTGCGGCATCCCCGCGAGGGCCTCCTCTGCCGCGAGGTAGGCGGCGGCGGATTCCATGCCGCGCAGCACCTCGAGGGTCACGGGATCGCAGAGGGCGACGTCGCCGGCGATGACGTGCGCGTCGAGTTCCGACACGGTCCCCGGGTGGCGTCGGATCCAGATCAGCCCGGAGGAGTCGAGGAGGCCGATCACGGGTCCTCCGCGTACGGCCCGGTCTCGTGCTTCATGTGCCGCAGCTCCTCCTCCGTGATGTTGAACGAGGTCTTCAGGAGGTTGCGGCGGCGCACGAGGTCCGCCGCCTCACGCAGGGCGGCGTTGACGGTCTCCGTCGGACCCGACGTCCCGAGCAGGCGCTCGGCGTCGGCGAGGAGCTCCGCGTCGATGTACAGCGATGTGTGCTTCTTGGCCACGAGCATGCCCCCGATCACAGCGTACGTTCGGGGCTGAAGATAGCGTACGTCTGTGCCGCAGGCGCGCGCGATCCGCGCGGGGTCGCACGCGTCCGGGGCGGGTCCGCGCTACCGCTTGGCGAGGCCGAGCCGCTCGCGCGCGACGTCGGGGCCCGCGACCGTGCCGCCGAGGGACTCGACGATCGTGACGGCTCGCTCGACGAGCTGCGCGTTCGTCGCGAACTCGCCCTTGCGCAGGTAGAGGTTGTCCTCGAGGCCGACGCGCACGTTGCCGCCGGCGAGCATCGCCGCCGCCACGTACGGCATCTCCAGGCGGCTGATCGCGAACGCGCTCCAGACCGCGTTCGGCGGCATCTGCCCGGCGAACGTCAGCAGGGTCTGCGGCGTCGCGGGCGCGCCCCACGGGATGCCGAGGCAGACCTGCACGAACGGCGGGTCGTCGACGAGGCCCTCCTCGACCAGCTTGTTGACGAACCAGAGGTGCCCGAGCTCGAAGCACTCGAGCTCGGGCTTGATCCCGAGCGCCCGGATCCGCTCGGCGCCGATGCGCAGGTAGTCGGGCGTGCCGACGTAGACCATGCTGCCGTCGCCGAAGTTGAGCGACCCGCAGTCGAGCGTGCAGAGGTCGGGCAGGGTGTCGTGGAGGTGCGCGATCCGCTCCTCGGGCCCGACGAGGTCCGAGCCCGGGGCCGGGGTGTCGGTGCCGTTCGGACCGATCAGGAGGTCGCCGCCCATTCCCGTCGTGAGGTTGATCAGCACGTCGACGCCGGAGTCGCGGATCCGGTCGACGACCGCCCGGTAGAGGTCGACGCGTCGCGACGGCGCGCCCGTCTCGGGGTCGCGCACGTGGCAGTGCACGATCGCCGCGCCCGCCTTGGCCGCGTCGATCGCGGAGTCCGCGATCTGCTCGGGCGTGATCGGCAGGTCGGGGTGGATGTCCTGCGTCGCGCCCGCGCCCGTGATCGCGCAGGTGATGAAGGGGTTCCAGTGCATCGGGTCTCCTCTCACGCCGGCCGCAGCACGGCCGTCCGCTCCTCGACCGCCACCCCGGCCAGCTCGGCCGCGAGCGCGTCGTCGCCATCGTAGCCCGCGAGCGGCACGACCCGGGTGGGGACCCCGACCCGGATCTCGTCGGCGGCGAAGGGCCACGGGTCGAGCCGGTCGCAGCCGTCGTCGGGCTCCACGCGCAGGACGCGCTCGCCGGGCAGGGCGATCTCCATCGGGCCGGGCCCGGCCGGGTCGCCCTGGCAGAGCCGGAGGCTGAGCCGGTCGAAGACCTGCAGCAGCAGGTAGCTGCGCCAGAGCTCCTCGTCGGTGACGCCGAGCGCGACCTTGGCCCCGCCGTAGCGGGCCTCCTGCTCGGCCACGAAGGCGTCGACCACGGCCTGCACCTCGGGCGCGCGGGTCAGCCTCAGCGCGGGTTGGGAGCCGTAGCGGCCGGTGTAGATCCCGGCCGCGTGCATCGAGACCAGCATCCCCGCGTGGGGGTCGACGGCCTCGACCTCCTCGATCCCGAGCCGGTACAGGCGCAGGTGCTCGTCGATCTGGACGTCGAGGAAGTTCGCGGGGCGGCCCGTGTCGGGGTTCAGCCGGGGCGCGGCCTCCCAGTGGCGCCAGCCGATGTCGTGCAGGCGCGCCGCCGTGACGACGGCGTCCCGCGGCTCGAGCGCGTCGGGCCCCCCGCCGGCCCAGGCCTCCGCGAGGATGCCGCTGACGACGGCGTGGTCGACCTGGGTCACGATTTCGGCGCTCTCGCCGACGGGACGGACGATCACGGGGCGCCTCCCCCGACGCGGGCGAGCCAGCCGTGGCGCACCACGGTGAACGAGAAGCGGCCGGCGGCCGTGGCCTCGAGGCAGAGCGCCTGGAAGCGCTCGAGCTCGGTCGCGGTCAGCGCCCCGCTGCGCTCCAGGGTCGAGCGGTACGAGGGCCAGGTGTGGGCGTGGAAGGTGTCGCCCGCGGCGTCGGCGACGGCGAGCAGGCGCGGCTCCCACGCGACGATGCGGCAGCCGGCGGCCTCGAGCCAGTCGGGGATCCGCCGGCCGGCGTCGGGGTGCTCCTTGGTGGCGCACCAGCCGGCCTTGACGCGCTCGGCGAGGGCGGTGTCCGCGATGCCCCACGCGGCGGTCGTCCAGTCGGTGTCGCAGACGAGCAGGCTGCCGCCGGGGCGCACGGCCCGCGCCACCGCGGCGAGGCAGCCGACGGCGTCGGGCACGTACTCGACGACCTGCACGACGACGGCCGCGTCGAAGGCGCCGTCCTCCACGGGCGGCGCCGACGCGTCGCCCTGGAGCAGCTCGAGCTCGACCCCGGCGCGCGCGGCCTCCGCTCGGGCGGCCTCGAGCATCGCGGGCGCCGAGTCCATCGCGGTCACGCGCGCGCCGCGCAGCGCGAGGTCGCGCGCGAAGATGCCGGGGCCCGCGCCGACGTCGAGGACGCGCAGGCCGTCGAGGGAGCCGAGCAGGTCGATCTGGGCGCTGCGCACCCGCGTCACGTCGTCGGCGCGGTACGCCGACTCGACGCGGCCGACGGCCTCGGGGGTGTCCCAGGCGGAGCCGGGGCCGTGCGCGGGGCGGGTCGCTGCGTCGCTCACCCGGGTAGGCTACCGCCGTGAGCGAGCGCCCGCCGATCCCGACCCGCGCGGACTTCCCCGTGTTCCGCGCGATCACGACGCGTTGGATGGACAACGACGCCTACGGGCACGTCAACAACGTCGTCTACTACAGCTGGTTCGACACCGCCGTCAACGCGCACCTCGTCGAGCACGGCGCGCTCGACCCGGCCGCGGGCGATGTCGTCGGCGTGGTCGTGGAGACGATGTGCCGCTACCACGCGCCGATCAGCTTCCCCGAGCCCGTCGAGGCGGGCCTGCGCGTCGACCGCGTCGGCGACACGTCGGTGCGCTACGCGCTCGGGATCTTCCGCGTCGGCGAGGAGCGGGCGGCCGCCGACGGGCACTTCGTGCACGTCTACGTGGAGCGCGACGCGATGCGCCCCGTGCCCGTCCCCGACGCCGTTTGCCGCGCCGTGCTTCCACTGACGGCCGACCGGCCGTAATCTTCCGCGCGGCGAAGCATTCAGCGGGGCCGCTCCGGCCCCGCCCGACAGACGACAGGGAGACGGACCGGCATGCCCCTCAAGGAGCGGATCAGCGCCTTCGACGGCCTCGACATCACGGACGAGCAGCGCGAGATCCTGGAGGCGATCCGCGCGTTCGTCGACCAGGAGATCATCCCCGTCGCCAAGGAGCTCGAGGCGAGGGACGAGTTCCCGGCGAAGATCGTCGACGGCCTGCGCGAGATGGGCGCCTTCGGCATGCGCATCCCGACCGAGTACGGCGGCCTCGGCCTCGACCTCGTCACGTACGCGCTCGCGATCGCCGAGCTGACGCGCGGCTGGATGGCCGTGTCGGGCATCGTCAACGGCCAGTACATCGTCGGCGGCATGATCGGCG
>JAURLF010000198.1 GCA_030831375.1 Gaiellales bacterium
ATCGTGGCGGCCGGGTACGGCGGCGTGAAGTGCCGCTGCCGCAGCTCCATGATCTCCGGGAACCGGCTCATGTCGGTCAGGTAGATCGTGACCTTGAAGACGTCCTCCAGCCCGCAGCCGCCGAGGGCGAGCACGCGCTCCAGGTTGGCGAACGTCTGCGCGGCCTGCGCATCGAAGTCGCCGACGCCGACCAGCTCGCCCGAGTCGGGGTCGATCGCGGCCTGCCCGGAGAGCACGAGCACGCTGCCGATCCGATAGCCGAGCGAGATGTAGTACGGCGCGAACCAGTCGCCCTCGCACGTCAGCCGCTCCGCCGTTTCGCCGTCGAACATGTCCGTCTCCTGCCGTCGGGGTACGTGCAGCGAAGCCGCCGTCGGGCCGCCTGTCAACCCGCGCGGACTGCGGGATTCGACGCAGGTGTGCGGCAGGCCGTGACCTAGGATGCCGCGCGAGACCCGACAACGGAGGCCCCGTGGACGACTACCCGCTCTTGCACCTGCTCTGGACGATGCTGCTGATCTTCGGCTTCGTCATCTGGTTCTGGCTCCTGATCATGGTCTTCAGCGACCTCTTCCGGCGCCATGACTGCAGCGGCGGCAAGAAGGTGCTGTGGTTCATCGCCGTCCTGGTCGCGCCGTTCCTCGGCGTGCTCGCCTACCTGGTCATCAACGGCCGCCACATGGCCGAACGGCAGGCGGCCGCGGCGCAGGCGGCGCAGAAGCAGTTCGACGACCACGTCAAGCAGGTCGCCGGCGGCCCGGCCGGCGAGATCGAGCGCGCCAAGGGCCTGCTCGACGCGGGCACGATCTCCCAGGAGGAGTTCGACGCGATCAAGAAGAAGGCGCTCGGCTCGTAGCGCCGGGGGCGTCGCCCGCCCCGGCGGGCGGCGCCCTAGATCGCCTCGTCCCCCGTCAGGTAGCGGGGCTCGGCGAAGACGCGGCGCACCATCGGCTCGAAGAACTCGACCGGCTTGGAGACGAAGGCCGGGTCGAAGCAGTTCTGGTCGTACCGCTCGCAGAACTCCGCGCAGGCGTCGAACCAGGGCGAGTCGCGGAAGCGGTCGCGGACGTTGCGGTCGCCGCCGGAGTGGTGCGCGTAGTAGTACGACTGGAAGACGCCGTGGTGGCGGACGATCCAGACGACCTCCGGCCGGCAATAGGGGCGCAGGATCGCGCCCATGAACTCGCCGTGGGTGAGCGGCGCGAGCTCATCGCCGATGTCGTGCAGGAGCGCCGCGACCACGTACTCCTCGTCGCGTCCGTCGTCGTATGCGCGGGTCGCCGACTGCAGTGAGTGCTCGTAGCGGGTGACCTGATAGCCGGCGAGGGAGGCACGCAGGCCCTCGAGCGCCTCGAGCAGCCGGTCGGGCAGGGTCTCGAGGTACTCGTCGGCGTAGCGGTCGAGGAGCGCGTAGTCCTCCTTCGTGCCGTCGGCCATGGCCGTGAACGAGACGGTCTCCATCGGTCCTCCTGCGAGTTGCCACGGCTGATCGTACGACGCGGGCGACGTGCGCGCCAGCTTGACCGCGCACCGCCTGCCGGTCTCAGCCGGATGACACAATGGGCCCATGACGACGCCGCCCGAGCACCCGACGCCGACCCCGCGCGAGCGGATCCCGATCGGTCGCGCGGCGTTCCTCGGCACGATCGCGCTCGGTGCGGTCGGCGTGGCGGCCCTCTCCCGGCTCGGCGGCGGTGTCGGCGGTCTGATCGCCGACGCGGGCAGCGCCGTCGGCGCCTCCGGGATCGTGCCGACCAGCGGCTGGCGGATCTACAACGTGCAGGACCCGATGCCGACGTTCGACTCAGCGTCGTACGAGCTCGTCGTCGACGGCGCCGTCGCCAACCCGGTGCGGCTGAGCTGGGCGGATGTGCAGGCGACGCCGATGGAGGAGCAGGTCTGCGACTTCCACTGCGTGACCGGCTGGTCCGTCTACGACGTCACGTTCCGCGGGATCCGGCCGCAGACCCTGATCGACCTCGTGCAGCCGAAGCCCAGTGCGCAACACGTGAACTTCCAGTCGCTCGAGGAGCCGTACTTCGACCAGCTCACGCTCGAGCAGTTCCTGCTGCCCGAGGTGATGCTCGCGGTCGACATGGACGGCGCGCCCCTGACCCGGCCGCACGGCTCGCCGATGCGGCTCGTGATCCCGCAGATGTACGGCTACAAGGGCGTCAAGTGGGTCGGGCGGATCACGTTCGAGGAGGAGCCGACGCTCGGCTACTGGGAGACCCGCGGCTACGCGGCCGACGCCTGGGTGGGCACGGATGCCTACCGCTGATGCCGGGCGGCCGCGCCGGATCCGGCGCTTCTCCCGCGTCCAGATCGCCGCGCACCTCCTGCTGGCCGTCGCGTTCCTCGCGATGCTGTGGACGGGGATGTGCCTGTACTTCCCGGGCCTCGCGGAGGTGATGGGGAGGCCGCTGGCGAAGTCCGTCCACCTGTGGTCGTCCGGCGCGCTGATCGCCGGCCTGGCCGTGATGGCCGTCTTCCGTCCGCGCGATCTCGGCCGCGTCGTGCGGGAGGCCGAGGCCCTGGACCGCGACGACGTCGCGTGGCTGCGCGGTGGCCCGCGGCGCGTCGTCGACCATCGCGGCGCTCCCGAGCAGGGCTGGCTGAACGCCGGCCAGAAGCTCTCGACGGCCGTGATGCTCGGGCTCCTCGTGGTGCTCTACGGGACGGGGCTCGTGATGTGGCTCGGCGCCGGCGTCACCTGGCTCCGGATCGGGTCGGGCGCGGTCGACGTGCACGACCTCGCCACGATCCTGTTCGTGCTGCTGGTGCTCGGGCACCTCTACCTCGCGCTCCTGCACCGCGCGACGCGCCCGGCCCTGCGCGGGATCGTGACCGGCGATGTCGACCGCGAGTGGGCGCGCGCGAACCACGGGCGCTGGGTCCGGGAGATGGAGGAGCAGGGGCGCTGACCCCTTCTTGAACGCATGTTCAGGAATCGGTAGGCTCCCCGGGTCGGCGTCAGGAGGCGGCCATGATCGACTGCGACGTGCACGTGCAGATCGCGAACCCCGAGGAGATCCTGAAGTTCATCGACCCGGCGGAGCGCGACTGGTACCGCGCCCAGTCCTACCTGCTGGGCCTGCCGGCCTACCCGTGGTCGAACCCGTCGACCTGGTACCGCGCCGACCTCGCCGTCGACGCGGCCAGCGGCATGCCCGGCGGCGACGCCGCCGCGGTCGCGCGCGACGTGCTCGAGGGCCAAGGCGCGGACATCGGCATCCTGACCGCCGACGACGCCCTCTCCGTCGGACTGATGGAGAACGCCTATCGCGCCACCGCCCTCGCCCGCGCCCACAACGACTGGCTGCGCGAGGACTGGTTCCCGCACGACGAGCGCTTCCGCGGCTCGATCCTCGTGCCGGCCCAGGACATCCCCGCCGCCGTCGCCGAGATCGAGCGCTGCGCCGCCGACCGGCGCTTTGTGCAGGTGCTCCTGTCGGGCGGCAGCGAGCGGCCCTACGGCGACCCGCGCTACCTGCCGATCATGGAGGCGGCGGCCGCGCACGGCCTCGCCGTCGCGATCCACTCCGGCATGGAGGGCATGGGCCTCGCGCACCAGCCGAGCGGCGCCGGCGCGCCCACCTTCTACATCGAATGGCACACGATCGGCTCGGCCTGCTCGATCATGGCCCACCTGATGTCCCTGATCACGCACGGCACGTTCAGGCGTGTCCCGGATCTGCGCGTGCTGCTGATCGAGGGCGGCGTCGCCTGGCTGCCCGGCATGCTCTGGCGGCACGACACGAACTGGCGCGGCCTGCGCGACGACACCCCGTGGATGGACGAGCCGCCGCTGGAGACGGTCAGGCGCCACGTGCGCTTCGCCACCCAGCCGCTCGAGCACACGGACGGCCACGACGAGCTGCTCTGGCGGATGCTCGAGGCCGCCGGCGCACCCGGGATCCTCTGCTACTCCTCCGACTACCCGCACTGGGACGGCGACGAGCCGAGGTGGCTCGAGAACCGCCTGCCGGAGGCGTGGCGCCGGCCCGTCATGCATGACAACGCCGTCGCCTTCTACGGGTCGCGGCTCGACGTGCACGCGGCCCGATGAGCGACTGGCACGATGTCGGCGCCGAGGCGGACATCCGCCCCGGCGCACCCGCCATCGCCCGCATCGGCGGCCGCGAGGTCGGCGTGATGCGCGACCCGCGCAGCGGCGGCCTCGTGGCCGTCCGCAACCGCTGCCCCCACTCGGGCGCGCGCCTGTGCCTCGGCACGGTCGAGCAGCGCATCGAGGGCGAGCCCGGCGGCCACTACGAGCTCGTCGACCGCACCGTCGTCGTGTGCCCGTGGCACGGGTGGGAGTTCGACGCCGAGACCGGGGTCTGCCCCGAGGACGCGTCGTACCGCGTCGCCGTCTACCCCGTGCGGGTCGAGGACGGGCGCGTGCTCGTGCAGGCGTAGACTCCCGCGCATGCCGGAGCCCGTCGAGATCCGCCGCGAGTTCCCGCACGCGATCGAGGTCCGCTCCCCCGTCTGGATCCCGCTGCCCGACGGCACCCGCCTGCACGCGAGGATCTGGCTGCCCGTCGATGCCGAGGAGCACCCCGTGCCGGCGGTGATCGAGTACGGCCCGTACCGTCTGACGGACGGCACCGTCGCGAGCGACGAGCAGGAGATGATCTGGTTCGCCGGCGAGGGCTACGCCGGCATCCGCATCGACATCCGCGGCACCGGCGAGTCGACGGGCCTGTGCACGGACGAGTACACGGAGGCCGAGACGCGGGACGGCGTTGACGCGATCGCGTGGATCGCTGCGCAGCCCTGGTGCACCGGCGCCGTCGGCATCACCGGCTACTCGTGGACGGGGTTCAACGGCCTTCAGATCGCCGCGCGCCGACCGCCCGCGCTGCAGGCGATCTCGACCGGCTACTCGACCGACGACCGCTACGCCGACGACGTCCACTACCGCGGAGGCATCGTCGACGCGCTCGACATGCTGCACTGGTCGGTCTGCATGCACGCTTGGCAGGCGCGCCCGCCCGCGCCCGCCGTCTACGGCGACGGCTGGCGCGAGGCCTGGCTCGAGCGGCTCGAGCTCGAGCCGTGGATTGCGCACTGGATGGCACACCCGACCCGCGACGCCTACTGGCGGCACGGCTCGGCCTGCGAGGACTTCGACGCGATCGACGTGCCGACCCTCTGCGTCGCCGGCTGGATCGATGGCTACACCGACTCGGCCTTCCGGGTGCTCGCGGGAGTGCGGGGCCCCCGCCGCGCGATCATCGGGCCGTGGGGCCACGTCGACCCGATCCACGGCCCGCCCACCCCGCAGGTCGGGATCCTCTCGGAGCAGGCGCGCTGGTGGGACCACTGGCTGAAGGGCGTCGACAACGGCATCGACACGGAGCCGATGCTGGTCGCCTACCAGCAGGACCCCGTCGATCCGGCGCCGCGCCTCGCCGACCGCCCGGGCCGCTGGGTCGCGGAGGCGGCGTGGCCGTCGCCCCGCATCGAGCCGCACGCGCTGCCCCTCGGCGACGGCACACTCGGGGCGGACCCGGCCGACGAGGGCCTCGTCCTGCGCGTCGGCAGCGTCCAGACGATCGGACTCGACGGGGGCGCCTGGTGCGCGGACGGCAAGTCCGACGACCTGCCGCTCGACCAGCGCGCCGAGGAGGAGCACTGCCTCTGCTTCACGTCCGCGCCGCTGGAGGAGGACCTCCCGATCCTCGGCCACGCCGTCCTGCGCCTGGCCCTCGCCGCCGACCGCCCCCGCGCGCACGTGACGGCGCGGCTGTGCGAGGTCGCGCCCGACGGCACGTCGCTGCTCGTGACCCGCGGCCAGCTGAACCTCTGCCACCGCACGGGCCACGACGACCCCGCCCTCGTCGTGCCCGGCGAGGAGATGGCGATCGACCTCCGGCTCGACGCGATCGCGCACCGCTTCAGAGCGGGCAGCCGTCTGCGGGTCGCGATCTCCCCCTGCTACTGGCCGTGGGCATGGCCCGCGCCCGAGCCGGTCGAGCTCGCCGTGCGGCCGGCCGGCTCCGCGCTCGAGCTGCCCGTGCGGCCCGCGTCGGAGCTCGACGACGCGATGCGCCCGCTCGACCCGCCCGCCGAGCCCGTGATCCCGCCGATCGAGGAGGTGCGCCCGTCATCGGGCGGCGGCCGCACCCGCACGCACGACCCCGCGACCGGCGTCACCACCACGACGACCGACTGGGACATCGGCGGGGCATGGCGCTTCGAGAACGGCATCCTCTGGGAGGACTCGTCCTTGACCACGATGCGGATCGCAGACGGCGACCCCCTGTCCGCCGAGGTCGAGGTGCGCAACACCTGCCTCTACG
>JAURLF010000199.1 GCA_030831375.1 Gaiellales bacterium
CGACCGGCACCTGGAACGGGCCCGTCGCCGCCACCACGAAGCCGGCCTCGACCGGACCGGCCGTCGTCTCCGCCCGGAAGCCGCGCCGGCCCGCGTGCCGCGCCACGGCGGTCACCTCCACGCCGGTCCGCAGCGGCGCGCCGATCTGCCCGGCGTAGGCCGCGAGGTAGTCCGCCACCTGCTCCTTGCCGGCGAACCCGTCCGGGGCGACGTCGTCGAACTCCCGGCCGGGGAAGCGGTCGTGCCAGACGGGGCCGTTGGTGACGAGCGCGTCCCAGCGCTGCGAGCGCCAGCGCTCCGCGACACGATCGCGCTCCAGGACGAGGTGGGGCACGCCGCGCGCGCCCAGATGCTCGCTCATCGCGATGCCGGCCTGCCCGCCGCCGACCACCAGCACCTCCGTCCGCTCGGCCATCTCGCCCGTCATCGTGTCTCCACCCTACCGCGCCGGGCCTACACGTTGAAGCGCACGTTGAGGACGTCGCCGTCCCGGACGACGTAGTCCTTGCCCTCGACCCGCAGCTGACCGAGCTTGGTGGCCTCGGCGCGCGAGCCCGCGGCCACCAGCTCATCGGTGCCGATCACCTCGGCGCGGATGAAGCCGCGCGCGATGTCGGTGTGGATCTTGCCGGACGCCTCGACGGCGTTCGCCCCGCGCCGCACCGTCCACGCGGTGACGTCCTTCGGGCCGGCGGTGAAGAAGGTGATCAGGTCGAGCATCCGGAACGCGGCCGCCGCGACACGCGGCGCGGACGCCTCCTCCTGGCCGATCTCGGCGAGGAACAGCGCGCGCTCCTCGGGGTCCTCGATCTCGGCGAGCTCGGCCTCGAAGCGCCCGGCCACGGCGACCACCTCGGCGTCGCCCGCGTACCCGCGCAGCTGGTCGACGAGCTCGGGGTCGCCCGACTCGGACGTGTTGGCGACGTACAGCATCGGCTTCAGCGTCAGGAGCTCGAGCACGACCTCCGCGGGCAGCTCGCCCCGGCGCGCGAACGTGCGCGCGGTGTGGCCGGCGTCGAGGTGCGCGGCGAGCGCGGCGAGCAGCTCGGCCTCCGCCTTCGCCTCCTTCTGCCCGACCTGGACGGCACGCTCGAGCCGCTCGAGGCGCTTTGCCACGAGGATGCCATCCGCGAACAGGAGCTCGAGGTCGACGCCCTCCGCATCGGCGACCGGGTCGACGCGCCCGTCGACGTGGAAGACGGTGTCGTCGTGGAAGGTGCGCACCACGTGGATCAGGGCGTCGGCGGCGCGCAGCGCCTGCAGGAACTCGCCCGACAGGCCGCCGTCGCGGCCCGCGCCGCGCTGGAGGCCCGCGACGTCGACGAGCTGGATCGTCGGCGGCACCAGCTTCTGCGAGCCTTCGACCGCGGCCAGGGCCGCCAGGCGCTCGTCGGGGACGGGCGCGATGCCCGTGTTGACCGACACCTCGGTCGCGGCGAACGCCTGCACGGGCGCGCCCGCGCCGGTCAGCGCGTTGAAGATGGTCGTCTTGCCCGAGTTGGGCAGGCCGATGATGCCGATCTCGAGGCTGGCCACGGAACGGGACGATATCGGGGGTCGGTCAGCGGCCGCGCCGGCGCGCCGGCACGAGCCGCCGCCCGATCCGCCCCGTGACCGAGCCGAGCAGGTAGCCGGCGACGACGTCGGAGGGGTGGTGCACGCCGAGGTGGACGCGCGAGGCGGCCATCGCGAGCGCGGCGAGGCGCAGGAGGCCGCGCGCGCCCGGCACCGCGTCGGCGAGCACGAGGGCGGCCGCGGCCGACATCGCCGCATGCGACGACGGGAAGGACGACGTGGAGGGCGGCTCGATCGCCTGCGGCGCGTCGTCGAGCTCGGGCCGGGGCCGGTCGACGCGCGTCTTGACGGCGTAGTTGACGGCGAGGGTGCCCCAGACGGCGACCGCCGTCGCCGCCGCGATCCGCGGCTCGCGCCGCACGAGGGCGACGCCGGCGCCGAGCGCGACCCAGCCGACCCCGCTGTTGCCGAGCCGCGAGTAGGCGGCGACGGCGCGGTCGAGGCCGGGTCGACGCAGCCGCGCCCAGCCGACGAGCACGGTCTCGTCGACCCGGCCGAGGGCGTCGAGGAGGGGGCTAGAAGCCGACGCGGGAGTCACGCTGGGCGACGCGCAGGAAGCTGATCTGGTCGGCCCGCACGAGCAGCGTGCCGCCCTCCGCCTCCAGCTCGACGAGGCCCGCCTCGCCCTTGTCCACGGCCTTGCGGAGCGCCTTGACGGCGGCGTCGTCGAGGTGGGCGCTCGTCGCGCCGCCCCCGAGGAAGCCGATCTCCACGCGTGCGGTCTCACTCGCCATCGTCACTCGCCTCCGGGTTGAACCAGCTCGAGGAGGACGCCGCCGGCGGCCTCCGGGTGGATGAACGCGACCTGCATGCCGAACAGCCCCTGGCGGGGCGCCTCGTCGATCATCTCGACGCCGGCCGCGACGAGCCGGCGGCACTCGGCCGCGAGGTCGTTGACCTCGTAGGCCACGTGGTGCATGCCGGGGCCGCGCTTGTCGAGGAACTTGCCGACGGGCGTGTCGGGTCCCATCGGCGCGACCAGCTCGATCATCGGGCCCTCGGGGGTGCGCACGGCGAGCGCGCGCGTGCCCATCTCCTCCGAGTCCTGGCCGTGGTCGACGACGGCCCCGATCAGGAGGCCGTACGTCTCCGCGGCCGCCTCGAGGTCGGGCACGGCGATGCCGAGGTGGTGGATCCCGATCGCGCCCTGCACGGCGGGAAGCCTATCCGACGCGGGTCACCGGACGCGCTCGAGGCGCGGATTGGGCAGCGGGTCGCGGCCGCGCTTGCCGCCCTCGCGCCCATCCACCATCACGACGTCCGCGGTGAAGTCGCAGGCGCCGCGGATCAGCGCGGAGCCGACCCCGTACGAGTCGACGGGCACGCCCTGCGCC
>JAURLF010000200.1 GCA_030831375.1 Gaiellales bacterium
GCGCGCTTCACCACAACCACCGGCACCACCTACCTGATCACCGCGAAAAAGAAGGGCACCAAGAAAACCTTCCGCGGGAAATGCCGGATCAAAAACCGCAAGGCCACCTGCACGATCCGACTCAAGACCCCGGCACGCTGGACCGTCGGCGTCACCCCGAAGATCAACAAGAGTCTCGGCAAGCCCGCGAAGAAGACGATTCGTGTTCGTGCGGCTCGCTCACGCGTCTAGACGCTGATTGCCCGTCAGGACAGGCGCGGAAGGTACTTCCGGACCCCATCCCCCGTTCCGACCCGACCATCCTCAGGGAAACCGAGCACGCACGCCCTTCGCCCACCAACGGGTCTGATTCGCCGAAGCAGGATGTGGTGTCGTGAGGACCTTGACCCTTACGACGGCGAGGCCGGGGTCGCGAAACAGCCTGCGACGCCGCCGCGTGCGAAGGTCGTGGTCGTGCACTGCGTTGCGAGCGGGTAGTACGACCCCATCGCGGCTTGGGCCGCTGTGGGATCGTTCGCGGCGCTGGCGCCCATCACCGAGTTGTCGAACCCGGGTGCGGCGAGCATGTTGCGGATCGCGACAAGTTCCCGCGCCGAGGAGTTCGACTGGGTCGGCAGCCAGCCGATCGCCGCGCCGGGGCCCAGCGTGCTCGCGGGGCGGTCCGCGTTGGACGAGATGACCACGGTGGCCGTCCCACCGAGGAGCGGCAGGTCCTCGTCGGCGACGCAGCCGAGTTGTCCGTCGTCCGTCACGACGGGGAAGGGCGGACTGTAGACGTAGTTGCAGAACGACCAGTAGCGGAGGTCGATCCCCGTCGCGGGCCACGGCGCGGGCGCGGTGCCCGCCGCGCTGGAACTGGTCGGCATGGTCGCGGTGACCACGGTGACGTAGCCATCGGCGGGTTGGTAGAGGGCGGCGGCGTACCCCGAGGCGCTATTGGGGAACGGCGTCGAACTGGCGCCGGCCTTGAAGAACGCGAGCGACGCGGGGCAATCGATCGTGCAGACCTTGGACGCGAAGGAGCCGGAACCTCCGAGGAGGCTCGAGAGCGCGCGCCGCATCGCCTTCGAGCGGATCGTGCTCGTGGCACTCGGGGTGCGCTGCGGTCGGGCACAGGGCCTCAGCGTCCGTGCCGCCTTGCCCGCCTCCGTGATCCGGATGGAGGGGAGAGTCACGGTGCCGGGGTCGTTCCCCTCCGGCAGGTATACGCGGATCATCACGAAGCCGGTGCGCTTGGGGAGGCCCCGGACGAGCGGCCCGGTGGGCGTCGTCGGGGCGACGGGAAGCGCGTTGCGCATGCCTGCCCGCGGTCGGGGCACGAGGCGGACGGTGTACGTGCTCCCCGGTCGCGCATTCGCGCTCTTCCATGGGTTGCCGTGGCGGCGGTTGGGGGTGATCTCGAAGTCGGTGATCGAGGAATCGACGCCGTTGACGGAGTAGAGCTGCGCGTCGCTCGAGTAGGCCTGGATCGAGAAGTAGCGTGCTTCCGGGAATTTCCCCGTGAGGGTCAGGCGGGTGGTGCGCGTCGCGACGAACGGCGTGGTCCAGTACGTCGCGTTCGCATCTGGGTACAGGACGTTGGCCTTCGTCGGCGTGCTCTCGACCGGCCAGGCGCACCGCACCGCCGCATTGCCGAAGGACGGGGCCGCGTGGGCGGCGGGAACGATCGAGGCGAAGCCGGCGAGGACGAGGAAGACGAGTCCGGGGCGCCGCACGACCACGACCGTACCACGGGCATCGAGCGCCGGAGGAGGCTGCCGTGAATATCGCCGCGGTCGCGATCATCGGCTCCGCCGGGGACGCCATCGCGGCCGCATTCACCACGGAGGCTGAGATCGCGCACGCCGAACTCGTCGTCGCAGCGGTCTCCGACTACGGCCGGGAGTTCTGCTTCAGCCGGCAAGTCCGGCACCTGTGGATTCGCCGGCAGCCCACGGGCCGACGCCCGACCGGAACAGTCCTTGAGCGGTCGGTGACCGCCGTTTCCCGGCTACGTATTGGTCGACACGAAGCTGCCGGGGCGGACCGGAAGCATCGGCGGGCTCGTCGTGTCGCTGCCGAACCACGTCTGGAAGGCCGTCTCCTGCGTGGCCTGAAGGCTGCTCGGGACCGGCGCGCGCAACTCAGCGCGGACGCCGTAGTCGAGCAGCTTCTTCATCTTCTTCACGAACGACCGATGCGCGGGGGAGTGATAGACGTTGTCGAGCTCGAGGCGCCCCTTGCGGGTGCGGTAGTCGTAGCACTCCCACTGGATCTCCCTGGAGGTGTCGATCTGGTAGCCGCCCTCCTTCCAGTAGGCGAAGCGCGCGATCTTGCCGAGCCTCGTGCGCACCATCGTCACGTGGTTCGGCGCGTCGTACGGCACCGCGTCCGGCGTTCCGCTGATCTGCTCCGGGAGGATCGCCTCCTCATCCGTGGCGTGCGCGATGTAGCGGCGCCCGGTCGCCGTCGGGTCCTTCAGAGCCGCGGCGATGCTCGCCCGCCCTGCGATCTGCGCGTAGCGCGCGTCATCGCGCCACGCCTCGCTCCCGGTGGCGATGGTCATGAACAGCGCTGCGAGATCGACGCTCGAGAACATCTGGTGCCGGTCGCTCTTGGTGTCCTTGATCCACGTCCCCGACGGGTCCTTCACGATCAGGGGGATGTGCAGGCCCTCGTCGTAGGCGCCGTACCCCTTGCCGCGCAGACCGTGTGCGCCCGCGTACTCGCCGTGGTCGGAGACGAACACGACGACCGTGTTGTCCGCGTGCGGTGAATTCGCCAGGGCCTTCAGCACCGAGAAGATCTGGATGTCGACCATGTTCTGGAGCAGGGCATAGGTGTCGAGCATCTTGACCCAGTTCTTCCCGGTCTTGCCCTTCGTCTTGTCCGGCAGACGCCCGAACGACGCGTTGCTGATCTCCACGATCGCCTCGTAGAGGTCCGGCTTGCGGCGCGCATTGCGGCCCTCGGTGGTCTCGTAGTTCGCGGGCAGGTTCCGGTACAGCGAGCGCGGGAACTGCTCGCCCTGCACTCGTCGCGTCGCCGCCGGGTAGAACTGGATGTCGTGCGGGTTGATCAGGCTGACGGTCGTGAACCACGGCGTGCCATTGGCCGGTCGGTCGGCGATCCAGTCGCGGAACTGCTGGCGCGTGATCGGATCCATGAACTGCCCCTGGCCGCCGCCGCCGTCGGGCGACGGGCAGCTCCCGGACGCGGGATCGGGGACCGTGAACCCGTAGGCCTCGTAGGGGTCCGCCATGCAGCCGTTGACGGTCCCCGGGCCGGACACGTCCGACGGCGTGATGTGCCACTTCCCGAACCACTGCGTCTCGTACCCCTGCTGCCGAAGCATCGTCCCGAACGTGGGAAAGCCCGCGTTGAGGTCCGACTGCGGCGTCGTGCCGAAGATCGCGATCTGGTGCGTGTACAGGCCGGTCACCTGCGAGGCCCGGGCCGGCTGGCAGCAGTTCGACGACGCGAAGTAGTTCGTGAAGCGCGCGCCCTCATCGCCGAGCTTGGTGATCGACGGAACCACCGCGCGCTGCAGCGCACGCGGCATGTACACGTACGGCGTGCGCATCTCGTCGACCATGATGAACAGGATGTTCATGCCGGCCCTCGGCTGCGACTGCGCGCGTGCGGCCGGCATCGTCCAGCGCGGGAGGGCGCCGAGGGTGCCGGCGGCGAGACCAGCAGCGGCCGCGGTCTTGAGCAGGGTCTTGCGGGACAGTTCGAGTGCAGCCGGGTCGTGCACGTTCGCTCCTCGGATGGACGTCGGGCCCACCTTTGCAGATCTGCCGCTCGACATCCATCGCCCGTGGCGCGGGTCACCGAACGCCCCGGCTCGATCGCGCGGCCGCCTCCGGCGCTCCACCAGGGATCGGCCGACGAGGTCCTCGGTGCCCTCGGCCCGGCGCATGAGCGCCTGGTGGCCGCCGCTGCGAGGACCGCACGAACCGGGCGGGATTCGCGGGCGTGGACCGCGCGCCTACGATTGCGCGCGCGGGCGCGCACCACCCTCCCCCGAGGCCGCCGACCGGCGGAGGCGCCCCTGACCCCGAGAGGACGGCGCCGTGGTTGGTGAGACCAGTCCAGTGCTCATCGTGGGGGCGGGCCCGGTCGGCCTGACCATGGCGCTGGCGCTCGAGCGGCGCGGCGCGCCGGTTCGGATCATCGACCGCTCGGCGACGCCCACTGCCACGTCGAAGGCCCTGGTCCTCTGGCCGCGCACGCTCGAGCTTCTGGACATCGAGGGCTGCGTCGACCGGTTCGTTCGCGCGGGCATCCGGGGAACCGGAGCCCGGCTGCGGTCGGACCGTGGCGAGCTCGCGCAGCTGACGTTCGCCGGCCTCGACAGCCCGTTCCCCTTCCCGCTGCTCATCCCGCAGAGCGAGACGGAGCGCATTCTCGGGGAGGTCCTCGAGGATCGCGGGGTGGCGGTCGAGCGCGAGACCACGCTGGCGGGGTTCACGGCGCACGCCGACGGCGTGCACGTGACCCTCGAGACCGCGGATGGCGCGGTGGAGACCGCGAGCGCGCGGTGGCTCCTCGGCTGCGACGGTGCGCACAGCACCGTGCGGCACGGCCTCGGCGTCGAGTTCAGCGGCACCACCCTCGACACGGACTTCATCCTGGCCGACGTGCACCTCGAGGGTGACCTGCCGGCGGACGAGATGTCGATCGTCCTCGCGCCCGACGGCGTGGTCGCCCTGTTCCCGATCGTCGGGGGGCGGTTCCGCGTGGTCGCCGAGGTCGGCGAGCCTACGGGCGGCGAAGGGCCGACGCTCGACGCCGTCCAGCGCCTTCTCGATCGCCGCGTGCCCGTCGCGCTTCGCGCGCACGAGCTGGTGTGGGCGAGCAACTTCCGGATCAACGAACGCAAGATCGACGCCTACCGCTACGGGCGGGTGTTCATGGCCGGCGACGCCGCGCACATCCACAGCCCGGCGGGCGGCCAGGGCATGAACACGGGCATGCAGGATGCCTTCAACCTCGCCTGGCGGCTGGCCATGGTCGAACGGGGCGTGGCGGGCGACGGGCTGCTGGACGGGTACTCCACGGAACGCAGCGCGGTCGGCGACAGGGTCCTGCGCAACGCGGCGGCGATGACCCGGATGACCGGCGTCCGGAACCGGGGGCTGCAACGCCTGCGCAATGCCATCGTCCGGATGGCCGGCGGACGGGCGGGATTCCGGCGCCGGCTGGTGGAGCAGTTGAGCGAGATCGATATCGCCTACCGCGAGAGCCCGCTCTCGATCCGAGCCCCCGGGCGGGCACCGGGCGTGAACCCGGGCGATCGCGTCCGCGACCTCGACGTCGCACTCGACGACGGAACCCCGGCGACGCTCCATGCGGCGCTCGGCGATGGTCGGTTCCTGCTCCTCTCCGTCGGATGCGATGCGCTCGAGGTGCCCGCGGACCTGCGCGCACTCGCACACGCGGCGAGAGCAGATGGCGCTGGACGCCTGGCCCCGGGGTTCGTGTACCTGATCCGCCCCGACGCCTATCTGGCGATGAGCACCCGCCCCGATCGCGTGCAGGACCTCCTGGCCGCGCTGTCATCGCTGACAGCGGGCGCGCGCTAGGGCGCGCCGCAGCCCGGGCCGCTGGTCGGCGCCGCGAAGATCCGCTCGGCGAGCACGTCGAGGTCCTCGGTCGCGCGGATCGAGAACGGGCCGGGCGCGGACATCCGCACCAGCGTGTTGCCCTGCGGGCCGGCGGAGACGCAGTCGGCGACGCCCCCGGTCTCCCAGTACGGCATCCAGCGCACCCGCAGGGTGTACAGGCCCGGCTCGGAGACGACGCCGCGCAGCTGCGCGTGGCCGTGCTCGGTGATGCCGGCGTCGCCCGGCCCGGTCAGCAGCGGCGTCGGGTCGCGCAGCGCGTAGAAGCTCCACGCGCCGCGGCGCTCGACGAGCTCGAGGCCGGAGCGGCCGGAACGCAGGAGCTCCGCCTCGGCCTCGGCGCCCTCCGAGTCGAGCGGCGTGTCGGGCAGCAGCACGTACTTGACGGCGCGCGAGCGCAGCCACGACTGGAACTCCCACGCGGAGAGCTCGGACTGGTAGAGGACGGGGTTCTCGGCGAGATCGACCTGCCGGTACCACCCGCGCACGAGCGGGTAGCCGGCCTCGGGGATCCAGAACGCCTCCCAGCGCCCACGCGTCTGCACGACCTCGACCCGGTAGTCGGGGTCGTGGTTGGCGGCGAGGAAGGCGACCGCCGGCGTCCAGAACGCCTCCTGCGTGGGGCGCGAGTCCGAGCGGTTGACGGCGTCGACGAGGTCGGGCAGGGCCCCGTACGCGCAGGAGGCGACGAGCGCCGCCACGACCAGGAGCCGCGGCCGCCAGGCGGCGGCCGCGGCGGCGATCGCGAGCATCGGGAACGCGAAGTAGCGCAGCCGCGCGAGGTTGTCGCCGACGGGCGTCGGCACGGCGTAGAGGAGCAGCGCCCCGACGGCCCAGAGGATCAGGAGCCACATGATCAGGCGCGTCTCGGGCCGTCGCCGCGCGAGCTCGATGCCGAGCACGGAGATGCCGAGCACGGCGAGCAGGTGGCCGACGAGGAATGGGTACACCCCCTCCGACGGGAACAGCCAGCCGATCGCGGCCTGCACGACGACGAGCGCGGCGAGCCACGCCGCCACGACGATCGTGCGCGGGTCGAAGCGGCGGTGCTCGAGCCAGACGGCGGTGAGGATCAGCCCGAGGAACACGAACGCGAGGGGGCTGACGCCGAGCGTGATGGCGCCGAGCGCGAAGCCCAGCCCGTGGCGGCGGTGCTGCAGCGCGATCAGGCAGAGCAGCATCACCATGGCGCCGACGGCGTACGCGTAGCCGCCGGTGAAGAGCGGGCCGAGGCTGAGCAGGCCGAAGGCGCGCGATCCCCAGCGGGCGGGCGCGCCCCAGCGCCCGATCACGAGCACGGCGAACAGCGCGGCGGAGACGACGACGGCGATCAGCGCCGCCATCGCGGGCCCCATGTACTCCTGCGGCAGGTACAGGAGCATCGAGTAGGAGACGAGCGGGTAGTCGCCGGCGTACCAGAGGTTGTCCCAGAGGAACGAGTTGCGCGAGACGAGCAGCGCGCGGTAGAGGTGCGCGGAGGCGTCGTCCGGCGGCGGCGTCAGCAGGTTGAGGAGCGTGGCGCCGCCGAGCGCGAGCAGCGCCGCGAGCACGGCCTCGCGGACGATCAGGGGGACGCGCAGCGCGCGGGCCCGCACGGGTTCGAGGTGGGTCCCCATCGGCTACAGCGTACGCCGGCGCGGGCCGTTCCCCTCGCGCGTCGTCGGCCCGCCGCAGCCGGCTCAGCGCTGGTACGGGTTCGCGGGCTGGTCGATGCCCTCGACCGCGTCCGCGTCGACGGCGGGGATCAGCGAGCCGTCCTCGGAACCCGTGCCCTCGACCCACGTCCCGGTCAGGGCGACCCAGGCGTCCGCCGGCGGCGCGTCGGCGCCGCGCACCGCGATCCGCGCGGGGGAGGCGTCGGCGGCGCAGCAGCCGACGACCATCCGCGTCAGCCACCAGCCGCCGTCGGGGTCCGGGGTGGAGAAGCCCGTCATGCGCACGCGGCGGCCGGCCAGGGTCGCCGCGCCGCCCTCCGTCGCGCGCTGCACGAACTCGACGACCTTGACCTCGACGGGGTCGCCGGGGCCGAGCGGCGCGAAGCCGTCGGCCGGCGCGGGGGCGGGCGGCGGCGGGGCACTGCGGGCCGCGCTGAACGCGCCGAGCGGCGCGGGGGCGATCAGGAGCACGACCAGCAGCGGCAGCGCGAGCAGGAGGGCGGCGCGCGGCTCGCCGTGCCCGTGGCCGGCGTGGTCGTCGTGCGCAGTGCCGGACTCGGCCTCCGCCCACGCGTCGCGACCGGCGAGGGCCGCGAGCACGGCCAGGACCGCGGCCGACGCGACGAGGGCCGGCAGCATCCCCGGCTTGACGTAGAACAGGTACTCGCCGGTCACGACCAGGCGCACGAGCAGCGCTGCGGCGCTGAGGAGCAGGATCGCCTGGACGGCGCGGCTCACAGGAGCGCCCACCCGACGAGCACGCTGGCGAGCAGCGCGGCGACGAGGACCACGGGCACGAAGCGGACCGCGAACGCGCGCCCGAACGTGCCGACCTGCATCGCGATCAGCTTCAGGTCGACCATCGGCCCGACGACCATGAACGCGAGCTGCGCGGTCGGGCTGAACTGCGTGAAGCTGGCCGCCACGAAGGCGTCCGCCTCGCTGCAGATGCACATCACGATCGCGAGCAGCGCGAGCACGAGCACGCCGATCAGGGCCTGCTCGGCGAGCGAGTCGACCCACGACGGCGGCAGCACGACGTTGATGACCGCAGACAGCAGGCCGCCGACGACGAGGTAGCCGCCGGCGTGCAGGAAGTCGTGGCTGACGCCGCGCCGGAACACGAGCCAGCGGCTCTCGTCCTCGTCGGCGTGCGCGCCGGGCAGCCGGATCCACTCGGAGCGCCCGAGCAGCGTCCACAGCCAGCCGACGGCGACGGCCGCGCCGAGCGACGCCACGAGCCGGCCGAGGGTCATCTCGGGGCGGCCGGGGAACGCGACCCAGGTGGCGGCCAGCACGATCGGGTTGACGGCGGGTGCGGCGAGCAGGAACGTCAGCGCCGCGGCGGGCGCGACGCCCTTGCGCATCAGGCCGTTCGCAACCGGGACGGAGGCGCACTCGCAGCCGGGCAGCGCCATCCCGGCCACACCGGCCACGGGCACCGCGAGGGCGCGGTTGCGCGGCAGGGCGCGCGACGCGAGCTCGCGCGGCACGAACGCGACGATCGCGGCGGACAGGAGCACGCCGAGCACGAGGAACGGCAGCGCCTGCACCACGATCGAGACGAAGACCGTCGCGAAGGCGCCGATCCGCGGCCCGTCGAGGGCGTCGCCCGTGAGACGGCCGGCGACGGCCACGGCGACGAGCAGGCCGAGCAGGATGACCGGTCCGGCCAGCCCGAGCCGACCGCCCCCGTCGCGCCCATGGTCGTGCCCGTCTGCCGCCGCCCGCTCCACGGGGGCCCATCGTACGGGCCGGCGCGGGCGGCTCAGGCGCCGCTCGAGAGCGAGCCGCCCTCCTGCTCGACGGCCCGACGGCAGCCGGGGCGGGCGAGGACGGCGTCGTAGTGCCGGGCGATCACGGGATCCGACCACCAGCGGTCGGCCGGCTCCATGTCGGACGACCAGGAGGCGAGCATCGCGAGGTAGAGGTCGGCGACGGAGCAGCGCTCGCCGAGCAGGAACGGCCCGTCGCCGATCACCGCCGCGAAGTGGTCGCGCAGCTCGACGAGCTCCGCGACCGCGGCGGCGCGCACGCCGTCGACGCCGGCCGGGTCCGCCGTGTAGCGCTCCGAGTAGAAGTAGCGCAGGTAGGCCGGCTGCACGGTGTTCGTGAGCGTCATCAGGTGCCGCACCGTCGTCGCGCGGGCGTGGCGGTCCTCCGGCGGGGCGAGCAGGCCCGCCTCCGGATGGGTCGCGGCGAGGTGCAGGCAGATGGCGGCCGCCTCGGTCAGGACGAGGCCGTCGTCGTCGAGCGCGGGCACCTTCCCGAACGGGCTCAGCGCGAGGAAGCCCGGCGGCGCCGTCGGCACGTCGTGCGCGTCGCGCTCGACGAGGACGAAGGCGTACTCGGCCCCGATCTCCTCGAGGACCATGTGCGGAGCGGTCGTGGCCGTGCCGGGGATGCCGTAGAGGGTGATCATGGCCGGGAGCCTACCGGCTCCCGGCCGCGACCGCCCGGGCCGCTACCAGCCGTTCGCCTGGCTGTGGCCCGGGATCCACTCGGTGCCCGCGAGCGGGACGCGCGCCATCGCGGCGGCCTCGATCGTGAGGGCGACGAGGTCCTCGGGCTCGAGGTTGTGCACGTGGCTCTTGCCCGCGGCGCGGGCGAGGGTCTGGACCTCGAGCGTCATCGTCTTGAGGTAGTTGTTCAGGCGCCGGCCGCCCTGCTCCGGGTCGAAGCGCGCGGCGAGCTCCGGGTCCTGCGTGGAGATGCCCGTCGGGTCCTTGCCCTCGTGCCAGTCGTCGTAGAAGCCGGCGGCCGAGCCGATCTTGGCGTACTCGTCGGCGTAGGCCGGGTCGTTGTCGCCGAGGGCGATCATCGCGGCGACGCCGATCGAGACGGCGTCCGCGCCGAGCGCGAGCGCCTTCGCGGCGTCCGCGCCGTTTCTGATGCCGCCCGACACGATCAGCTGCACCTCGCGGTGCATGCCCATCTCCTGCAGCGCCTCGACGGCCTGGCGGATGCAGGCCAGGGTCGGCAGGCCGACGTGCTCGATGAACACGTCCTGCGTGGCGGCGGTGCCGCCCTGCATGCCGTCCAGCACGATCACGTCCGCGCCGGCCTTCACGGCCAGCTGGGTGTCGTAGTACGGGCGGCTCGCGCCGATCTTGATGTAGATCGGCTTCTGCCAGTCGGTGATCTCGCGGATCTCCTCGATCTTGATCTCGAGGTCGTCCGGGCCCGTCCAGTCGGGATGGCGGCAGGCCGAGCGCTGGTCGATGCCCTTCGGCAGGTTGCGCATCTCGGCCACGCGATCGGAGATCTTCTGGCCGAGCAGCATGCCGCCGCCGCCGGGCTTCGCGCCCTGGCCGACGACGACCTCGATCGCGTCGGCGCGGCGCAGGTCGTCGGGGTTCATGCCGTAGCGGGACGGCAGGAGCTGGTAGACGAGGATCTCGGAGTGGCCGCGCTCCTCCTCCGTCATGCCGCCGTCGCCCGTGGTGGTCGACGTGCCGGCCATCGTCGCGCCGCGACCGAGGGCCTCCTTGGCGGGGCCCGACAGGGCCCCGAAGCTCATGCCCGCGATCGTGATCGGGATCTTCAGGTGGATCGGGTTCTTCGCGTGGCGCGTGCCGAGTAGGA
>JAURLF010000201.1 GCA_030831375.1 Gaiellales bacterium
GCGCTCGCCGCCGGCGGCGGGGACGCCAAGGTGGTGGCGGGGGGGCAGAGCCTCCTGCCGATGATGAAGCTGCGGCTCGCCGCGCCGATGACCCTGGTCGACATCAACGGGATCGCCGGCCTCGACGTGCTGGAGGAGGCCGACGGGATGCTGCGCATCGGCGCGCTGGTCCGCCACGGCGACCTCGAGCGCTCGGCGCTGATTCGCGACCGCTATCCGATCATCCACGACGCGGCGCGGCACATCGCGGACCCGCTGATCCGCAACCGCGGCACCTTCTGCGGGTCGATCGCCCATGGCGACCCGGCCGGCGACTGGGCCACGGTCGCCTCGGCGCTCAACGCCGAGCTGCACGCCATCGGGCCCGACGGCGCGGCCGTGCACAGCGCGCGCGACTTCCAGGTCGGGATGTTCGAGACGAAGCTGGGCCTCGACCAGATCCTCGTCGAGGCGCGCATCCCGCAGCCCGTCGCGGGCCAGGGCTCGGCCTACCTGAAGGTCGAGCGCAAGGTCGGCGACTACGCGGCCGCCGCGGTCGGCGTCGTCGTCGTCCTCGACGGCGACACCGTCAAGGAGGCCGGCATCGGCCTCACCAACGTCGGCCCCCTGACGATCGACGCGGCCGCCGCGGCGGCGTCGCTGGTCGGCAAGTCGATCGACGACACGGCCGCCGTCGAGGAGGCCGGTCGCCTGGCCATGGAGGCCTCCGACCCGCAGAGCGATCTGCGCGGACCGGCCGAGTACAAGCAGGACCTCGTGCGCGTGCTCACGAAGCGCGCGCTCCGGACGGCGGGCGCCCGCGCCCGCGGGGAGAAGGCGTGATGAGCGACAAGACCGTGGTCACCGTGACCGTCAACGGGGAGGAGCAGGAGGCGCTGATCGAGCCGCGCCTCCTCCTCGTCCACCTGATCCGCGAGACCCTGCACCTGACGGGGACGCACATCGGCTGCGACACCTCGTCGTGCGGCGCCTGCACGGTGCTGCTCGACGGGCGCCCCGTGAAGTCGTGCACCGTGCTCGCCGTGCAGGCGAACGGGCGCGAGGTGACGACCGTGGAGGGCCTCGAGGGCCCCGACGGCCTGCACCCCGTGCAGGAGGGCTTCAAGGAGGAGCACGGGCTCCAGTGCGGCTACTGCACGCCCGGGATGATGATGACCTCGGTCGCCCTGCTCGCCGAGAACCCGAACCCCTCGGAGCAGGAGATCCGCGAGGCGATCAGCGGCAACCTCTGCCGCTGCACCGGCTACGTGAACATCGTGAAGGCCGTCCAGTACGCGGCCGCCAAGGAAGGAGCGACGGCATGACCGCGGCCACCGAGAGCACCGTCCAGGGGGCGATCGGCCAGTCCCCCAAGCGCGTCGAGGATGACCGCTTCATCCGCGGCCGCGGCAGCTACGTCGACGACGTCCAGCTGCCCGGCATGCTGTTCATGGCGATCTACCGCTCGCCGTTCGCGCACGCCACGATCAACTCGATCGACTGCTCGCGCGCCCTGGCGATGCCCGGCGTCCTCGCCTGCATCACCGGCAAGGACCTCGAGGCGCACGGCCTCGCCTGGATGCCGACCCTCGCGGGCGACACCCAGGCCGTGCTCGCGACCGACAAGGTCCGCTTCCAGGGCCAGGAGGTCGTCTGCGTCATCGCCAAGACGCAGTACCAGGCGGAGGACGCCCTCGAGGGCATCGACGTCGACTACGACCCGCTGCCCGTGATCGTCGACCCCGGCAAGGCGATGGACGCGGACGCCCCGATCATCCGCTCCGACCTCGAGGGCAAGGCCGACAACCACATCTTCACGTGGGAGTCGGGCGACGCCGACGCGACCGAGCGGGTCTTCCAGGAGGCCGACCTCGTCGTCAAGCTCGACACGCTGTACCCGCGCATCCACCCGGCGCCGATGGAGACCTGCGGCTGCGTGTCCGACTACAACACGGCGACCGGCAAGATGACGGTGCACCTGACGAGCCAGGCGCCGCACGCGCACCGCACGCTGTTCGCGCTGGTGGCGGGCCTGCCCGAGCAGAAGATCCGGATCATCTCGCCCGACGTCGGCGGCGGCTTCGGCAACAAGGTGCCGATCTACCCCGGCTACGTGGTCGCCACGGCGGCGTCGCTCCTGATCGGCAAGCCGGTCAAGTGGATCGAGTCGCGCTCGGAGAACCTGATCTCCACCGGCTTCGCCCGCGATTACCACATGAGCGGCGAGCTCGCGGCCACGAAGGACGGGAAGATGCTCGGCCTGCGGGCCAACGTGCTCGCCGACCACGGGGCGTTCAACGCGCAGGCGCAGCCCTCGAAGTGGCCGGCCGGCTTCTTCAACATCGCCACGGGGTCGTACGACTTCAAGGCGGCGTACTGCAAGGTCGACGGCGTCTACACCAACAAGGCGCCGGGCGGCATCGCCTACCGCTGCTCGTTCCGCGTCACGGAGGCGGCCTACCTGATCGAGCGCCTGGTCGAGAACCTCGCGCTCGAGACGGGCATCGACGCCGCGGAGATCCGGCGCCGGAACTTCATCCAGCCGGACCAGTTCCCGTACCGCTCCCCGATGGGCTGGGAGTACGACTCGGGCGACTACGAGAAGGCGCTCAACATCGCGCTCGACCTCGTCGGCTACGAGGAGCTCCGCAAGGAGCAGGCCGCCAAGCGCGAGCGCGGCGAGATCATGGGCATCGGCTTCTCGTCGTTCACCGAGATCGTGGGCGCCGGCATGTCGAAGATCTGCGATATCGCGGGCCTCGCGATGATCGACTCGGCGGAGCTGCGCATCCACCCGACCGGCAAGGGCGTGCTCAAGCTCGGCGTCCAGTCGCAGGGGCAGGGCCACGAGACGACGTTCGCCCAGATCGTCGCCAACGAGCTCGGCATCCCGTCCGACGACATCGCCGTCGAGCACGGCGACACGGACCACACCCCGTACGGCCTCGGCACGTACGCGTCGCGCTCGACCCCCACGGGCGGCGCGGCGACGGCGATCGTGGCCCGCAAGCTGCGCGAGAAGGCGCGTCAGATCGCGGCGCACATGCTCGAGTGCGCACCGGACGACCTCGAGTTCGACTCGGGCACGTTCTCCGTGAAGGGCTCGCCGGACCAGAAGAAGACGGTTCAGGAGTGCATCTTCGCGGCGTACCAGCCGGGCCTGCCCGAGGGCATGGAGAACGGCTTCGAGGACGTCACCTACTACGACGCCCCGGAGATGACGTACCCGTTCGGCACGTACATCTGCGTCGTCGACGTCGACAAGGGCACCGGCGAGGTCAAGGTCCGCAAGTTCGTGGCCGTCGACGACTGCGGCACCCGCATCAACCCGATGATCGTCGACGGCCAGATCCACGGCGGTCTGACCCAGGGCTTCGGGACGGCCATGATGGAGCTGATCTCGTTCGACGAGGACGGCAACTGCTTCGGCGGCAACTTCATGGACTACCTGATCCCGACGGCGGTCGAGAGCCCGTCGTGGACGCTCGGCGAGTGCACGACGCCGTCGCCGCACCACCCGATCGGCGCGAAGGGCGTCGGCGAGTCGCCGACGGTCGGCTCGCCCCAGGCCTTCGTGAACGCCGTCGTCGACGCCCTGTCGCCGTACGGGGTCACGAACATCGACATGCCCCTGTCGGCCCACAAGGTCTGGAAGGCGCTCCGCGACGCGGGCGTCTCGGACGAGTAGGGACCAGACTGGGAGCGTGAACCGCACCGCCGACATCGCACGGATCGCGGCCGACCTCGCTCTGCGGGGTCGGCCGTACGTGCTCGCGACCGTGGTCCGGGCCGAGGCGCCGGCCTCGGTCCGGCCCGGCGCGAAGGCGATCGTCCACCCGGACGGCCGGGTCGACGGCTGGATCGGCGGCTCCTGCTCGGAGCCGAACGTCGTGCGCCACGCCCGCCGGGCGCTGGTCACGGGCGAGTCGGAGCTCCTGCGGATCGGCCCGGAGGACCTCGAGCCGCCCGCCGGGGTGACGGGCCTGACCACCACCTGCCCCTCGGGAGGGACCGTGGACATCTTCCTCGAGCCGGTCGTGCCGGCCCCGCAGCTCGTCGTCGTCGGGCACACGCCGGTCGCGCACGCCGTGGCGGCGATCGGCGAGGCCATCGGCCACCGCGTCCTGCTCGTCGACGGGCGCGAGGGGCCGGTCGATCTGGCCGGCATGGAGGAGGGCGCGAACGTGGTCGTGGCCTCGATGGGCCACTACGACGAGGACGCGCTCGCGGCCGCGCTCGCCGGGCGTCCCGCCACGGTCAGCCTGATCGCCTCGCGCCGGCGCGCGGCGGCGGCCCTCGACCTGCTGCGCGAGCGGGGCGTCGACGAGGCGCTGATCGCGACCGTCGACACGCGCCCGGGCGTCGAACTGGGCGAGGCCACCCAGGAGGAGATCGCCCTCGCCGTGGTGGCGGGCATCGTGCAGCGAATGCGCAGCATCGCCGACGAGCGGCCGCCAACGGCGATCGACCCGACCTCGGGTTCGGAGGTGATCGTCGACGAGTCGACCCCGACCGTCGAGCACGAGGGCGTCACGTACTACTTCTCCTGCAACGGCTGCCGCGGCCGGTTCCTCGAGGATCCGGCGCGCTACGTCGGGACCTAGCGCGCCGGCCGGACCCCGACGGGCCACGAGCGCACGGCGTCGTGCGGCACGGCCGCGCTCACGCCCAGCACCCGCTGGCGATTCGGCAGGTACACGACCAGCCGCGTCGAGAAGCCGCCTTGCGCACCCGTGCGGGTGCGCTTCACCGACAGGTCCGGGCGGCGCACCTCGACGATGGCGCCGGCCAGCGGCGCACCGGTCGCGCGCGACGTGACGCGGCCCGCGAGCTTGACGACGACGCGCCGACGCGTGGTCCAGGCCGCGCAGCCCGTCTCGACGCGGCGTGCGCAGAAGCGGCGCGTGCCCGCGGCGCGGGCGACGAGCCGCGTCCTGCGGATCACGGCGGCCGAGGGCCCGGACGCGGTCGAGAAGGCCCAGACGTGCGTGGTGCCGTCCTCGAACTCGACCTGCGCGACGTAGTGGGCGTCGCGGGTGAGCGGCGCGACGGGGACGATCACCGCGGCGTCGGGCGGCAGGTAGGGGCCGAGGGCGGGATGCAGGCGGTCGACCCAGCGCACCGGCACCGGCCCGGCCGGCCCGTCGAGGCGCACGCGTCGCACGCCGGTGTCGCCGTCGGACGCGTCGCCCCAGCGGAATGCGAGCAGATTCGGGCCCGTCGGCTGCGGGAGGCCGAGGGCCTCGGCGGGCGTCTGCGGCCACTCCTCGGCGATCTCGCTGGCCGCGACCGACTCGCCGTTGCCGGGGTAGGTGACGACCTGCGCTCGCGCTGGCGGCTGCCGTGTGTAGCCGGGCAGCGTGGTCACGCACACCAACTGGCCGTCGTCGGCGATGCCCGTCGTCGCGAGCTGCGGCGCCATCAGCTGCGCGAGGTGCAGCGGCGCGTGCTCCCAGATGAAGCGCTCAGCCGTCCAGGGGTCGGCGGATGCGAGCACGCTGTGCCTGCCGGCCCAGTCGCCCGCGGCCGAATAGCCGGGCAGCTCGGGGTCCTCCTCGTGGGCCACGACGACGTTGCGGCGCATGTAGGCGACGTGCGCGGCGCAGGCCTCGGACCAGCCCGAATCGAGGGCGACGTCGCCGGGGATCCCCGCCGCGGCGCGCTTCGCGTTGAGCCAGGCGAGGTCCTCGGCGGGCGTGGCCGCGCCGGCGGGCACGGCGACGCAGAGCAGCGCGGCGAGCGCGGCGACGATGATCAGGACGGGCCGGGTCCGGGTCATGGCGGACGCATCCTATGCGCGCGTGACCGTCCGAAATCCGGCGGCGGCAAAGCCGCAGACAGGGTGGTAAACGACCGTAATAGAGTTGCCATCTGGGTTGTGGAGGCGCATCCTCAAAGCGAGGGACACCCGAATCCGAAAAAGGATTTTCCGATGCTGAACATGCCGATAAATCCGACCCCCGCAGGACGGGGGGGCATAGGGGCACAAAAACCGGGGGGAGCGCCGGCCCCGACCGGGACCATCCCCCCGGCGACCCCCCCCGACGCC
>JAURLF010000202.1 GCA_030831375.1 Gaiellales bacterium
GACGTCCGTGCCGCAGCGCTCGCGGTAGCCCTCGAGCGGGTAGCGCGACATCGACGCCCCGAGGAACAGCAGGTCGTCGAAGTGCGGGAGCTTGCGCTTGGCGCCGAAGCCGCGGATGTCGTAGATGCCCTGGCTGGCCGCGCGGCGGATCTCGTGGATCGTGTTGCGGTCGAAGATGTAGGACTCGCGCAGCCCGGGATGCCAGTTGGTGCCGTTCGGCCCGTTGGGATCGAAGTCGCTCATTCCCAGCCCCCTAGTACGCGCCGGCGTTGTCGATGTTGAACGTGTAGAGCTGCCGCGCCGACCCGTAGCGGCGGAACTCGTCGACCCTGGCGTCGGCGCCGGCGGCGTCGAGCAGCCGCTGCAGCTCCGCGCGATGGAAGTCGCCGAGGTCCTTCTCGATGCAGTCCGCGCCGAGGCCCTGGACGGAGCCGCGCACGTAGATGTGCGTCTCGTAGATGGAGTCGCCGAGGGCGTCGCCGGCGTCGCCGCAGACGACGAGCGCGCCGGACTGGGCCATGAACCCGGACATGTGCCCGATGTCCCCCTTGACGACGATCTCGACGCCCTTCATCGAGATGCCGCAGCGCGACGACGCGTTGCCGTCGACGACGACGAGGCCGCCGCGGCCGGTCGCCGCGCAGGCCTGCGAGGCGTTGCCCTTGACGTGCACGCGGCCGCTCATGATGTTCTCCGCGACGCCGACGCCGGCGTTGCCCTCGATCGTCACGCTCGCCAGCTTGTTCATGCCGGCGGCGTAGTAGCCGGTGTGGCCCTCGACCACGACATCGAGCTCGGCGTCGATGCCGACGGCGATCGCGTGCGCGCCGTTCGGGTTGACGATCCGCCAGGCCCGCGGGCCGCCCGCGGCGGCGTCGTGGAGGCGCTGGTTGAGCTCGCGCACGGGCGTGGTGGCGAGGTCGACGACCTCGGCGGTGTCGGAGGCGGCCATCAGACCCGCTCCTTCTCCCACATGTAGAGCGTCGCCGGGGCGGGCTCCCACGTGGTCGCGCTCTCGGCGCCCGGCAGGGTCGCGATCGAGCGGTACTCGGACGACATCGCGACCCAGTCCTCGGTCTCGGCGAGGACGGCGGGCTTGCAGGCGATCGGGTCGCGCACGACGGCGAAGCCGTCGCGGGTGCCGATCAGGAACGTGTAGAAGCCGTCGAGGTCCTCGATGCAGTGGTCGACGACCTGCTGCAGCGCGTCGCCCTCGCGCTGGCGCCACATCATGTAGCCGGCGGCGACCTCGGTGTCGTTCTCCGTCTGGAAGCGCACGCCCTCGCGGCGCAGCATGCGGCGCAGCCCGTTGTGGTTCGAGAGCGACCCGTTGTGCACGAGGCACAGGTCGAGGCCGGTCGAGAAGGGGTGCGAGCCGGCGGTGGTCACCTTCGACTCGGTCGCCATGCGCGTGTGGCCGAGCGCGTGGGTGCCGCTCAGGCCCTGGATGTCGAACGTCTCGATGAACGCCTCGGGGCGTCCCGTCTCCTTGTAGATCTCGATCGCCGCGCCGGCGCTCATGATCTTGACGTCGGGGAAGAACTCCTCGACCCACGACTCGGCGCGGGCGGCGTCCGCGTGGGCGACGACGACGGCGTGGTTGGCGCGCCGCTCGACGGCCCTGTCGGCGCCGATCGCGTCCTGCATGCCCTGCCGCAGGGCGTCCCAGTCGAAGCGCGGGTCGTCATGCTGCAGCGTCAGCTTCGTCTGCCCGTCGGCGACGGGGTTGCGGTAGAAGGCGACGCCGGCGCTGTCCGGTCCGCGGTCGCTCATCGCGTGCAGCATGGGCGCCAGGAGCGCCCCCAGGTTCGCCTCGACCTCGGGGGTCTTGGCGAACAGTCCGACGATTCCGCACATCTTCCGGCCTCCAACGGCTCGCGTTCCACGGGCGGGTCGACCACCCGAATCGCAATGGTACAGCCATCGCGCCTTTGGCGCGGGCCGAATCCGCCGTCGGCGCCGACGGACTTGCCCCGGCGGCTATGTGGGGCCTCTACACCCCCCGGCCCGGAGCGGGTACCGTGGCGCGGTGCAGCACGACGCGATCATCGTCGGCGGCGGCCACAACGGCCTCGCCGCGGCCGCCTACATGGCCCGCGCGGGCCGCCGCGTGCTCGTCCTCGAGCGGCTCGGCGAGACCGGCGGCGCCGCCGTCTCGGAGCGCCCGTTCCGCGGCGTCGACGTGCGCCTGTCGCGCTACGCGTACCTCGTGTCGCTCCTGCCCCGCGAGGTCGTGCAGGAGCTCGGCCTGGGCGTCGAGCTGCGCACCCGCGAGGTGTCGTCGTACACGCCGACCATCCGCGACGGCCGCCCCACGGGGCTGCTCATCGCCCGCGACGAGACCGCGACGCGCCACTCGCTGCGCGCCCTGACGGGCGACGACCGCGCGTTCGACCAGTGGCGCGCGTTCATGGCCGACGTCGCGCTGGTCGCGGAGCGCCTCGCCCCCACCCTGCTCGGCTCGCTGCCGTCGCGGGCCGAGGCGGAGGGGCTCTTCGCCGACCGTCCGGAGCTCTGGCGGCGCCTCGTCGAGCGCCCCCTCGGCGCGTGGATCGAGGAGGCCTTCGACGACGACCTCGTGCGCGGCGTCGTGCTGACCGACGGGCTGATCGGCACGTTCGCCTCCGCGCACGACGCCTCGCTGGCCCAGAACCGCTGCTTCCTCTACCACGTCGTCGGCGACGGCACGGGCGACTGGAAGGTCCCCGTCGGCGGCATGGGCCGCGTCACGGACGCGCTCGCCCGGGCCGCCCGCGAGGCGGGCGCCGAGATCCTGACCGGCGCCGAGGTCGTGGCCGTCCGCCCCGGCCCCGAGGCGGTCGAGGTGACGTGGCGCGACGCGGCGGGCGAGCACGCGGCGAGCGCCGCCCACGCGCTCGCGAACGTGGCGCCGCAGGTCCTCGCCGACCTGCTCGACGAGCCGCGGCCCGCGCCCGCCCCGCAGGGCAGCCAGCTGAAGGTGAACATGGTCGTCACGCGGCTGCCCCGCCTGCGCAGCGGCCGCGACCCGCGCGAGGCGTTCGCCGGCACGCTCCACCTCGACGAGGGCTACGCCCAGCTGGAGGCGGCGTACCGGGCGGCGGCCGACGGGCGCCTGCCGGATCCGCCGCCGGGCGAGATCTACTGCCACACGCTGACGGACCCGTCGATCCTGTCGGCCGAGCTGCGCGACGCGGGGTACCACACGCTGACCCTGTTCGGCCTGCACGCGCCCGCCGCGTGCTTCGCGGACGACCCGGCGGCGCGCACCGCGGAGCACCTCGCGCGCACCCTCGCCGCCTTCGAGGCGCACCTCGACGAGCCCATCGCGGACGTGATCGCCCACGACCAGGACGGCCGGCCCTGCGTCGAGGCCAAGTGCCCGCAGGACCTCGAGGCCGCGCTCGGGCTGCCGGGCGGCAACATCTTCCACCGCGATCTGCAGTGGCCGTGGGCCGAGGACGACGCGGAGGCCCGCCGCTGGGGCGTCGACACCGCCCATGAGCGGGTGCTCCTGTGCGGGTCGGGCGCGCGCCGCGGAGGAGCGGTCAGCGCGCTGCCGGGGCGCGCCGCCGCGATGCAGCTGCTCGGACGCCGCTGAGCCCGCCGAAGCGGGCCGGGTCGAGCAGCGGGTCGGGCGCGTCGAGCTCGCCCGTCACGTGACCGGCCACGAGCTCGCCCGTGACGGGCGCCAGCGTGATGCCGAGGGTGCCGTGACCGGAGGCGATGATCACCCGCTGGTCGCCGGGCAGGGGTCCGACGAGCGGCATCGAGTCGCTGGTCAGCGGACGCTGGCCGAGCCAGATCCCGCTCGGCTCCGGCAGGCGGCCGAGGTAGCGCTCGCCGGCCTCGCGCAGGGCGTCGACGCGACGCAGGTCAACGGCGAACGGGTCCGTCCCGATCTCGAGCGTGCCGGCGATGCGCAGCCGCCCGTCGAGCGGCGTGGCCACGCAGTGGGCGTCGGAGAAGTAGATCGGCCGCTGCGCGTCCGCGACGGCCCCCTCGAACTCGGCGTGGTAGCCCTTGGCGGGCGTGATCGGCAGCGCCACGCCGACGTCGGCGGCGAAGCGGCGCGTCCAGACGCCCGCGGCGACCACGACGCGCTCGGCCGCGACCGTCCCGGCCGTGGTGATCAGGCGGACCCGGGTGCCCGTGCGGTCGATGCGCACGACCTCGACGCCCTCGACGACGTCGGCCCCGTGGGCACGCGCGCCCGCCGCCAGGCACTCGGTGAGGCGCAGGGAGTCGACGTGGCCGTCGCCCGGCGCGAGCGCGCCGTGCGTGGCGTCCCGCACCGACGGCTCGAGCGCCGCGATCCCGGCCGCGTCGAGCGCCTCGATCGCGAGCCCCGCGTGGCGGGCCTCGTCGACGACGGCCGCCTGCCCCGCGGCCGCGCCCTCGCCGGCCCAGAGGTTGAGGGTGCCGTTCATGGCGAGGCCGGTGCCGAGCTCGTCGCCCCAGGCCACGTGCAGCTCGGTGCTGCGCTCCGCGAGGCGGCGCAGGAGGCGCGTGCCCTCCTCGGCGCGGGCCTCGCTGAGCGATGCGGCGGTGAAGCGGGCGACCCAGCCGAGCTCGCTCGGGCGCGGACGCAGCTTGAGCGGCGCCTTGGGGTCGAGCAGGAAGCGCAGGCCCGTGCGCAGGGAGGCGGGTGATGCGGTGCGGTCGGCGTGGCTCGGGCAGACCATGCAGGCGCTGCCCGCCGAGGCCCCGGCGCCGACGTGATCGCGCTCGAGGACGACGGTGCCGACCCCGGCGCGGGCCAGCGCGTAGGCGCAGGCCAGGCCGACGGCGCCGCCGCCGATGACCACCGCCTCCGCCTCTGCCGGGACACGCGCCACACCGGCATCCTAGCGATCAGAAACGAGCGTTTTCGCGGCGCGCCGAGGCAGCGGGTAGGCTCGCGCCATGCATACGGACGCCATCCCCGGGGCGATCACCGACGTCGCCGAGCTCGAGGCCGTCTACGGACCGCCCGTCGAGGCGGTGCAGCAGAAGGCGATCGACCACCTCGACCAGCACTGCCGCCGGATCATCGCCCTGTCGCCGTTCGTGGCGCTGGCCGCCGCCGACCGCGACGGCCTCGCCGACGTCTCGCCGCGGGGCGGCCCGCCGGGCTTCGTGCGCGTCCTCGACGAGCGCCGTCTCGTGATCCCCGACGCGACCGGCAACCGCACGTGCGACATCCTCCACCGCATCGTCACGGGCGGCCGGGTCGGCCTCCTGTTCGTGATCCCGGGGGTCGCCGAGACCCTGCGCATCCGCGGCCGGGCCTGCGTGACCCGCGACCCCGGCCTCCTCGAGGGCCTCGAGACCGGCGGCAAGCCGGCGCGCCTGGCGATCGTGGTCGAGGTCGAGGCGGCCTTCCTGCACTGCGCCAAGGCGTTCATCCGCTCGTCCCTCTGGGAGCCGGCGACGTGGCAGGACGCGAGCGAGCTGCCCAGGCCCGCGCAGATCTGGGCCGACCACATCGCCCTCGACGGCCTCGACGCGGACGCCGTCGACGCGTTCGTGGCGGCGGACTACCGCGACGAGCTCTAGCCGCGCAGCCGCGCGATCAGGCGCCAGGCCCCCGGCAGGAGCGCCGCGGCCAGGTACAGCTTGACCAGCTCGCCGGGCACGAACGGGTAGAGGCCGTACTCGAGCGTCGTCGCCCAGTCGAGGCCCTGGTCCGCCATCAGCCACGGCAGCCCGAACGCGAAGATCACGACGGTGCCGGCGAGCATCGCGGCGGTGGCCGAGGCGAAGCGGCGGTCCCACTCACGCTGCGCGAGCCATCCGACGAGGGCGGCCGCGACGACGAAGCCGAGCAGGTAGCCGCCCGTCGCCCCGAGGACGACGTCGAGGCCGTGCGACTGATCCGCGTAGACCGGCAGGCCGACGACGCCCATCAGCAGGTACACGATCGTGGTCAGGCCGCCGCGCCAGAGGCCGTAGGAGGCGCCGAGCAGGAGCACGCCGAACGTCTGCAGCGTGATCGGGACCGGCGTGAACGGCAGCTGGAACGAGATCTGGGCGCAGAGCGCGAGGAAGGCGGCGCCTCCCGCGATCAGGAGCGCGTCGACGAGGAGGCCGGTGCGCGGGACGGCGGCGAGGCGGAGCGTGGCGGCGTTCATGGCCGGGAAGGCTACCAGCGCGAGGCCGGCGCGGCGCGTTCCGGGGTGGTCGGCGGGCCGGCCGCACGGGCCGGCTAGAAGCGCACCCCTCAGGTGTCGCAGGCGGGGTCGATCCGCTCCGCCCGCTCGGCCTCGGGCCGGATCTCCGCCATCAGCGCGAGGATCCGGCGCCCGTGCGGCGTGCGCCCGAAGTCGAGCACGGCGCCGTCGTCGCGCGTGAAGCGCACGCCCGCGGCCGACGACTCGACGCGCACGACGCGCCCGAGCGGGATCTCCGCGCCGGACCCGTCGCGGCGGATCAGAGCGACGCGCTCGGCGTCGATCACCTGGTCCTCGATCCACAGCCGGCGCCGGCCGAGCCAGCCCAGCAGCACGGCGACGGGCGCGAGGGCCACCAGCGCGACGGCCCAGGCGCCCTGCGCCGCGCTCAGCCCCGACAGCACGAGCGCGACCGCGACGACGATGCCCGCGGTCAGCGCGGGAGTGCCGCGGCGGTGGCGGAGGTGCTCGACCGCGGTCGGGGCGTCCCGTTCGGCGACGGCCATGGGTCCACGGTACCGGATCCGTCCGGGCCGCGGGCAGGCGCTACGCTGCCGCGGTGGCGCAGGCGCTCTGGCAGCTGACGGCCGAGGAGATGGCGGCGCGGATCCGCGCGCGCGAGCTCTCCCCCGTCGAGGTCGTGCAGGCCTCGCTCGACCGGATCGAGGACGTCAACCCCATCCTCAACGCCTTCTGCTTCACGTTCCCCGAGCGGGCGCTGGAGTCGGCCCGCGCCGCCGAGCGCGCCGTCCAGGCCGGCGCGGACCTCGGTCCCCTGCACGGCGTGCCGATCGCGATCAAGGACCTCACGCCCACCAGGGGCGACCGCACGACGCTCGGCTCGTACTCGCACGAGCACCACGTGCCCGACCGCGACTCGGTGATCGTCGAGCGGCTGCGGGCCGCTGGCGCGATCATGGTCGGCAAGACGACGACGCCCGAGTTCGCGTACTCCTCGTTCACGCGCAGTCCGCTGTGGGGCCCGACCCGCAACCCCTGGAACCCCGAGCTCAACCCGGGGGGCTCGTCGGGCGGCTCGGCTGCCGCCGTCGCCTCGGGCTGCGTGCCGCTCGCGGAGGGCACCGACATGGGCGGCTCCGTGCGCATCCCGGCCTCCTACTGCGGCATCGTCGGCCACAAGCCCTCGTTCGGACGGATCCCGCTCGACGTCGTGCCGTCGAGCTGGGACACCATCCACCACTTCGGGCCGCTGGCCCGCACGATCGACGATGCGCGGCTCTTCCTGCTCGCGGCGAGCGGCCCCGACGACCGCGACGCCCTGTCGATGACCGAGCGAATGGACTTCACGGCGGCCGTGCCGGGCGACGTCACCGGCAAGCGCCTCGCCCTCGACGTCGACCTCGGCGACTACGTCGTCGACCCGCAGGTCGAGCGCGAGGTGCGAGCCGCCGCGGCGGCCCTGGCGGATGCGGGCGCGATCGTCGAGGAGGTCGAGCTCGGCTGGACGCGCGCGGTGGCCGACGCCTGGGGCGAGCACTGGAGCGTCTACCTCGCCGCCTGGTTCGGCGACACGCTGCCGGAGCACGGCGACCGCATGGACCCCACCGTCAAGCGGCTGATCGAGCACGGGCTCAAGCTCGACGCCGTCACGTTCAAGCGCCTCGAGCTCGTGCGGCAGGACGCCTGGGAGAAGCTCGCCGCGGTGCACCGCGACCACGACGCCCTGCTCTGCCCGACCATGGCGCAGCTGCCGCTGCCCGTCGACACCGACGAGTACGCCCAGTACCGCACCGCGCCCGACGGCCGCTACTTCTCGCTCGACATGACGAGCCAGTTCAACTTCACGAGCCCCTGCCCCGCGCTGAGCGTGCCGGGCGGCTGGTCCGACGAGGGCCTGCCCGTCGGCCTGCAGATCGTGGCCCGCAAGCACCGCGACGACGAGGCGCTCCGGATCGGCCGCGCCGTCGAGCGGGTGCGCCCGTGGGCGGACCGCCGGCCGCCGCTCTGAGCCGGCGCTACGCCCCGCCGACGCCCGGGCCCGGGTCCGGACCCCACGGGTCGCGCGCGTCGTCGGGCAGGGGCACGTCGATCGCGGCGAGGTAGCCGGCGATCATCCGGTAGACGCCGGCCAGCGTCGTCAGCTCGAGCAGGCCCTTCACGCCCCAGCGCCCGATCACCCGCTCCTGCAGGTCGGCGGGAACCGACGCGAGGGCGAGCGCGACCCGGGCCACGTCGACCGCGTCGCGGTCGCCGCCGACGAGGGTCGCGTCGTCCCAGCTGCCGGCGCGCAGCGCCTCGATCACCGGCTGCGGCAGGCCGGCGTCGCGCGCCGTCGGCTCGTGCTTCGACCAGACGTAGCCGCAGCGGGTCGCGGTGGCCACGGCCAGCGTGGCGGCCTCGCGCTCCCGGTCGGGCACGACGGCCTGCGTGCGGTAGAAGCGCCCCACCTCGAGCATCAGCTCCGCGAGCGGGCGGTGCAGGACGAGGGTGCCGTAGAGGCCGTCCAGGCGGCCGCGGCGCGCGCGCAGCTCCGCCAGCAGCGCCTCCTGCTGCTCGTCGAGGACGCCGTGGTCGCCGAGGTCCGCCATGGGGCGAGCCTAGTCGGCCGCGGCGGCGACGAGGCCGCCCATGGGCGTCAGCAGCGCGTCGACGGGCAGGTCGTGCGGCTCGACCGGCACCGCGTCGAGCACCTCGTCGTCGGCGACGACGGCGATCACGCGGCCCGTCGCGTGGGGCAGCGAGCGGTCGTAGCAGCCGCCGCCCTGCCCGAGCCGGCGTCCCGTGCGGTCGACGGCGAGCGCGGGCACGAGGATCGCCACGGCGTCGGCGATCGCCGCGCTCCCGAGCCGCGGACCGGTCGGCTCGAGCAGCCCGAGCCGGGCCGGGGCGAGGTCGCCCGGGCCCGTGTACTCAGCCCAGTCGAGGGTCATGTCGTCGAGGGTGATCGGCAGGAGCACGCGCCGCCCGGACGCGACCAGCGCGTCGACGAGGGGCAGGGTCGGCACCTCGCCGCCGGTGCCGACGAACGCGGTCAGCGTGCCGCCCGGCAGGGCCGGGGCGTGGGCGGCAAGGAGATCGCCCCAGCGCGCGAGCTGATCCGGGTCGCGCCCCGCGCGGCGGGCGCGCAGCTCGGCGCGGAGCGCGCGCTTCAGGTCGCTCACGCCGGCGTCTCCGCGGGCGCCGGTTCGGGGCCCGGCGGCGCGGGGTCCGGATCGCCCGTCGGGTAGACGGCGGTCAGGCGGCGCACGCTCGGCGTTCCGAGCACGAGCACGACGTTGAGGAGGACGGCGACGAAGCCGAGCAGGACCGCGCCGGTGGTGCCGACCCAGAGCGTGATCGGCCCGACGAGGGCCATGCCGACGGGCAGCATCGCCACGCTGCCGAGCGTGCGGAACGAGCCGACGCGCGAGCGCAGGTCCTGGTGGACCTCGCGGGTGATGGTGGTCTCGAGCAGCGTGCCGGAGATCGAGATCACGGCGCCGGCCACGACCGCGCCGAGGGCGAGCACCCAGATGGCGGACGAGAAGGCGAGCAGCAGGAAGAAGCCGGCGAACGGGATGCAGGCCAGGTAGGCGAGGACGAGCGGGCGGCGCGGCTTCAGGCGCATCGCCGTCAGGCCGCCGATCAGGAAGCCGATCCCGAAGCCGGAGATGATCGCCGCCCACGCGCTCGAGCCGCCGAGCCGCTCGTCGGAGATGGCCGGTCCGACCGCGTAGATGGAGGGCATCACGAAGACGGCGTAGAGGACCTCGCCGATCACGATCACCACGAGCCAGCTGCGCGACGAGAAGGCGTGCCAGCCCTCCTTGAGGTCGGCGCGGAAGTTGCGGTTGCGCCACGGGGCCGGCTCGCCGCGGGTCTGCATGCGCCACAGGCAGATCGCGCTGACCCCGAAGGTGAGGGCGTCGAAGGCGATCGCGCCGGCGGGGCTGATCAGGGCCACGAGGACGCCGCCGACGGCGCCGCCGAGGGCGATGCCGAGGGCCGGCGTGGTGGCGAGCAGGCCGTAGGCCTCCTGCAGGCGCTCCGGCGAGACGGTCTGCGGGATCACGCCGCTCAGCGCCGGCCGGAAGAACGCCTCGCCGACGCCGTAGAGGGCCATCAACGCGACGAGCAGCCAGATCCCGCCCGTGTCGGTCACGAGCGCGGCGAAGACGAGCAGGATCAGGAACCCGCGCACGAGGTCGGAGGCGAGCATCACGAGCCGGCGCGGCAGGCGGTCCGCCCAGACGCCGCCGACGAGCAGGAAGAGCGCGTTCGGGACGGCGCGGGCGGCGAGCACGAGACCGACCTGGCCGACGCTCCCGCCCATCGCGAGGATCGCGAACGGCAGGGCGATCATCGAGATGGCGTCACCGATGATCGATGACGCCTGCCCGGCCATCAGGTACGCGAAGGAGCGCTCGCGCAGGCAGCCCGGCAGGGCGGTCGGGATCGCGATGGACGCCACGCCCCGCACTATCGCACGGGTGCGCGGCCGGGCCGGCGGCTCAGCGCGCCATCGGCAGGCCGGCGCGCGACCAGGCGCTCATGCCGCCCTTCACGTTGATCGCCTCGAGCCCGGCCTGACGCGCCTTCCCGCAGGCCGCGTTCGAGCGCGAGCCCGATCGGCAGATGAACGCGACCGGCTTGCCCTTCTTGCGCAGCTCGTGGAAGGCGCGCTCGTCGAGTCCGCCGAGCGGCATGTGCCGGGCCATCGGGGCGTGGCCCGACTTCCACTCGGACTTCTCGCGCACGTCGATCAGGACGACTTCGCCCGCGGACGCGCGGCGCTCGGCCTCGGCCACGTCGATCGCGCCGCCGCCGCCTCCGCCGCCACCGCCGAACAGCTTCGACAGCATCACGCCACCGCCGCCGGCAGGTGCGCCGCGAGGTTCAGCTGCTGCTCGATCACGGGCTGGGGGCCGGCGCCGACCATCGTCTCGACGACCTGGCCGCCCTGCATCAGCAGCATCGTGGGGATGCCGCGGACGCCGAAGGCGGCGGCCAGCTCGGGCTCCTCGTCGACGTTGACCTTGGCGACCACGAGGCGGCCCGCGTAGGACTCGGACATCTGCTCGAGAATCGGCCCGACCTGGCGGCAGGGGCCGCACCACGGGGCCCACAGGTCGACCAGGACGGGGACGGGGGACTCGACGACGTCGGTCTGGAACGTCGCCTGGGTGACTGCGATGGTGGCCATCGTCGGCTCCTTCTTTGCGGGGAATCCGCTATGCACAACTCTACAACCGATTGGTGGTGTAGTCTATTCCCATGGTCTCGACCCCGCAGGTGCCCCACCCCCTCCCCCCGCTCGTCGTCGACATCGTCGCCAACCGCTTCCGCGCGCTCGGCGAGCCGATGCGGATCCGCATCCTCGACCTCCTGCGCGACGGCGAGATGACGGTCGGCGAGCTCGCCGACGCGCTCGGCACCACCCAGCAGAACATCTCCAAGCACGTCGGCATCCTCCAGCGCGCCGGCATCGTCGGACGCCGCCGCGACGGCGTCCGCACGCCCTACGCCATCACCGACGAGACCGTGCTCGATCTGTGCGGCATCGTCTGCGGCGGGATCCGCCGGGAGACGCAGGGCCTGGCGGACGCGCTCGGCGGTTAGCGGCCCGCGTCAGGGGCGGAGACGCCGCTTGGCAACGACCCGAACCATCGCCGACGTGTTCGCATCATCGAAGCCGTAGTGCGCGCTTCGGAGGTCGGTCACGTGGGAGATCCGCTCCTCCATGGTCCGCGCCGCCCAGTACTCGGCATCGGATCGATCCGGCTGGTGCAGCGAGCGCCGCACGACCACCTTCTCGATGCTCTCGCTCGTGAACGCATCGTACCGGCCAGCGCGTACGATCCCCGCGTGCCCGGCTATCTCTGGCAGCCCCCCGCGGACGTCGTCGACGCCGCCCAGTCGACGGCGCTCGCGCGCCACCTCGGGCTCGCCTCGTACCCGGAGCTGCTCGAGCGCTCCGTGGCCGACCCGGCCGGCTTCTGGGACGCCGCCGTGCGCTGGCTCGACCTCGGCTGGGAGCGCGACTGGGACGCCGTTCTCGACGACACGGACGGCATCGCCTGGGCGCGCTGGTTCACGGGCGGCCGGCTCAACCTCGCCTGGTCGTGCGTCGGCCGGCACGCGACGGGCCCCGCGGCCGACACGGTCGCGCTCGTGGTCGAGCACGAGGACGGCGCGGTCGAGGAGCTCACCTACGCGGAGCTGTGGGACGAGGTGCGCCGCCTCGCCCTCGCGCTGCGGCGCCTCGGCGTCGGGCCGGGCGACCGCGTCGCCCTGGTCCTGCCGATGGGCGTCGAGTCCGTCGCCGCCCTCTACTCCTGCGCCCTGATCGGCGCGATCGGCGTGCCGATCTTCTCGGGCTTCTCGGCGCAGGCGATCGCCACGCGCATCGCCGACTGCGCCGTCACCGCGGTGATCGCCCAGGACCAGACGACCCGCCGCGGTCGGGCCGTGCCGGTGCGCGAGACCGTCGAGACCGCCGTCGCGCTCGCCCCCGTCGACCACCTCATCGTCGTGGGCGGCGCGGGGCACGGCCACCACGACTACCGCGCCCTCGTCGACGCGGAGGACCCCGGCGACTGCGACGTCGCCTGGCTCGAGTCGGAGACACCCGTGCTCGTCTGCTACACGTCGGGCACGACCGGCCAGCCGAAGGGCGCCGTGCACGTGCACGGCGGGCTGCTCGCGAAGCTGGCGCTCGAGGCGCGCCTCGCCTGCGACCTGCGCCCCGGCGACCGCGCGATGTGGTTCACCGACATGGGCTGGATCATGGGCCCCTGGATCACGATCGGCGTGCACGCCGCGGGCGCCACGATGGTCTGCTTCGACGGCGCGCCCGACTGGCCCGACCCGGGCCGGCTGTGGCGGCTCGCGGAGCGCCACCGCCTCACCTTCCTCGGCGTCTCGCCGACCCTCGTGCGGGCCCTGTCCGCGCAGGGTGACGAGCTGCCGCGCGCCGCCGACCTGTCCGCCCTGCGCGCCTTCGGGTCGACGGGCGAGCCGTGGAACCCCGAGCCCTACGCGTGGCTGTTCGAGGTCGTCGGCGGCGGGCGCTGCCCGATCATCAACATCTCCGGCGGCACCGAGATCGGCGCCATCATCCTCGGCTGCGACGTCACGCTCCCGCTCGAGGCGTGCTCGCTCGGCCGGCCGATGCCCGGCATGGACGTCGACGTGCTCGACCCCGACGGCGCGTCGCTGACGGACGCCGTCGGCGAGCTCGTCATCCGGGCGCCGTTCCCGAGCATGACGCGCGGGCTCTGGAACGCGCCCGACCGCTACCTCGACGCCTACTGGTCGCGCTTCCCCGGGATCTGGACGCACGGCGACTGGGCGACCCGCACCGCCGCGGGCGCGTGGTTCCTGCACGGCCGCTCCGACGACACGCTCAACATCGCCGGCAAGCGCGTCGGCCCGGCCGAGTTCGAGTCGGCGCTCGTCGCGGACCCCGCGATCAGCGAGGCCTGCGCCGTCGGCCTGCCCCACCCCGTCAAGGGCGAGGCCGTCCACTGCCTCGTCGTGCCGGCCCCCGGCGCCGCGGTCGACGCGGACGTCGAGGCGCGCCTCAGGGCCCTCGTCGAGGCCGAGCTCGGACCCGCCTTCCGGCCCGAGCGGATCCTCGTCGTCGCCGAGCTGCCGAAGACGCGCAGCCAGAAGGTCGTGCGGCGCGCCGTCCGCGCCGCCCTCCTCGACGCGGACCCGGGCGACCTCTCCACGCTGGAGAACCCGGGGGCGCTCGAGGCGATCGCCGCCCTCCGCTGAGGCGTGGCAGCATGGGCAGGATGCCCCGCCCGCCCCGCGAACCCCTGCGCATGCGCCGGCTGGTGCCCCTCGCCGCCCTGCTCGCCTGCCTCGCCCTGCCGACGGCCGCGCTCGCCAAGGGCCCCGGCACGACCGTGAAGCGGGTCCCGAAGGACGTGCGCGCCCAGATGACGGGCGTCTCGTGGAAGCCCGGCTGCCCCGTCGGCTTCCGCGACCTGCGCCTGATCACGACGACGCACCGGACGCCGAACGGCGGCACCGCGGTCGGCCAGCTGGTCGTGCACCGCGACGCCGCACGGGCCGTGAAGCGCGTCCTGCAGCGATTGTGGAAGGCCGGCTACCCGATCGCGAAGATGCGGCTGATCGACGCCTACGACGGCGACGACTGGGAGTCGATCGAGGACAACAACACCTCCGCCTTCAACTGCCGCCGCGCGACGGGCTCGGGCAGCTGGTCGAACCACGCCTACGGACGGGCGATCGACATCAACCCGATCCAGAACCCGTACGTCTCCGGCGGGCAGGTCTACCACGACGCCTCGTGGCGCTTCATCAAGCGCTCGAAGCGGCTCAGCCCGATGGTGATCATGCCCGGCGACGCCGTCGTGCGGGCGTTCGCGGCCGAGGGCTGGGGCTGGGGCGGCGCGTGGTCGAATCCGAAGGACTACCAGCACTTCTCCGCCAACGGGCGCTGAGGCGCCCGGGCGGCTAGGCTGCCTCGCGGAAGCGAGCGAGGAGGCCAGGGATGGCGCGCACGGGATTCGTCTGGGACGAGCGGTACGTCTGGTTCGACAGCCGCGGCTACCACGACTGGCTGCCGGCTGAGGCCCTGTTCCAGCCGATGCCGAGCCCGGAGACCCCGGAGGGCAAGCGCCGCTTCAAGAACCTGCTCGACGCGGCCGGCATCACGCCGCAGCTCGTCACGGTTCCGCCGCGGATGGCCAGCCGGGAGGAGATCGAGCGCCTGCACGACCCGGCCTACATCGACCGCATCCAGCAGCTCTCGGACACCACCGGCGGGGACGCCGGCGAGGAGACCCCGTTCGGGCCGGGCGGCTACGAGATCGCCCTGCTCGCGGCCGGCGGCGCCATGAACGCCGTCCGCGCCGTGGTCGAGGGCGACTGCGACAACGCCTACGCCCTGGTGCGCCCGCCGGGCCACCACGCCGAGCACGACCTCGGCCGCGGCTACTGCATCTTCGCCAACACCGCCCTCGCCGCCCGCCACGCGCAACTCGACCTCGGGCTCGCCCGGGTGGCGGTCGTCGACTGGGACGTCCACCACGGCAACGGCACCGAGCACCTCTTCTACGAGGACCCGAGCGTGCTCACCATCTCGCTCCACCAGGACAACAACTACCCGCCCGACAGCGGCCTGGTCGAGGACACGGGCGCGGGCGCCGGCGCCGGCGCCAACCTCAACGTGCCGCTCCCGGCCGGAGCCGGCCGGCGACCCTACGAGCTGGCCATGACCGAGGTCGTCGTGCCCGCGCTCGACCGCTTCCGGCCCGATCTGATCCTCGTGGCCAGCGGCCTCGACGCCAACATGTACGACATCAACGCGCGCCAGTCGCTCGTGGCCGAGGACTACCGCGACTTCACGCGGATCCTGATGGACGCCGCCGACCGCCTCTGCGGGGGCCGGCTCGTGATGATCCACGAGGGCGGCTACTCCGACATGTACACGCCCTACTGCGGCCTGCGCATCGTCGAGGAGCTGAGCGGCATCCGCAGCACGGTCCCCGACGGGGTGCTCACCTACGGCTCCAACCAGCACCTGCACGACCATGAGCGCGCCGCGGTCGAGCGGGCCGCCGCCAACGTCGGGGGAGTGCCGGCCCCGTGAGCTTCGACGAGTCCCGGGTCCGCGAGCGCTCGCTCTGGCTCGACGGGCTGCCCGGGCGCATCCAGCCGCGCCCGGCCCTGGCCGGCGACGCGGACTGCGACGTCGCGATCGTCGGCGGCGGCTTCACGGGCCTGTGGACCGCCTACTGCCTGCTCGACGCCGACGCGTCGCTGCGCGTGCGGGTGCTCGAGCGCGAGGTGTGCGGCTTCGGGGCGTCGGGGCGCAACGGCGGCTGGATCTCCGCCGGCATCGCCGGCGTGCACGAGACCTGGGCCGAGCACTCGGGCGAGGACGCCGTGCGGCGCGCCGAGCGCGCCACCTGGGAGGCCGTCGACTGGATCGGCGAGCGCGCCGCGGCCGAGGGCATCGACTGCGGCTTCGCGAAGGGCGGCATCCTCTCGCTCGCGCGCACCGAGGCGCAGGCCGAGCGGGTCCGCGCCCACGTCGAGCACGACCGCCGGTGGGGCTGGGGCGAGGAGGACTCCCGCATCCTCTCGCCCTACGAGACCGAGAGCCGCGTCACGGCGAGCGACGTGATCTGCGCCTCGTACTCCCCGCACGGCGCGCGCGTGAACCCGGCGCGCCTGGCCCGCGGCCTCGCCGACGCCGTCGAGCGCAGGGGCGGCGTGATCCACGAGCAGACCGCGGCGCGCTTCATCGAGCCGGGCCGCGTCGTCACCGACCACGGCACGCTGCGCGCCGAGCACGTGGTGCGCGCCACCGAGGCCTTCACGGTGCAGCTGCCCGGCCAGCACCGCACCTACCTGCCGCTGTACTCGCTGATGATCGCCACCGAGCCCCTGCCGGGCACGGTCTGGCAGGCGCTCGGCTGGGAGGGCCGCGAGACGATCTCCGACGGCCACCACCTGTTCTTCTACGCGCAGCGCACGCCCGACGACCGCATCGCGATCGGCGGGCGCGGCGCGCCGTACGGGCTCGGCTCCCCCGTCGACCCGCGCTACGAGCGCCATGACGGCGTGCGCGAGCGGCTCACGCGCACCCTCTACGACACGTTCCCCGCCGTGCGCGGGGCGCAGATCACGCACCACTGGGGCGGCGCGCTCGGCGTGCCGCGCGACTGGTGCATGACGGTGCAGCACGACCCCGCCACCGGCCTCGCCTTCGCGGGCGGCTACTCGGGGCACGGCGTGGCCGCCGCGAGCCTGTCGGGGCGCACCCTCGCCGACCTGATCCTGCGCCGCGACACCGACCTCACGTCGATGCCGTGGGTCGGCCACCCGCTGCGCCCCTGGGAGCCGGAGCCCCTGCGCTGGGTCGCGAGCCGCGCGATCGTCGGCATCATGGGCTCGTCCGACCGGGTCGAGGACCGGGGCGGCCAGACCGCCAGGCGGATGCGCATCATCCGCCCCTTCCTCGCCCACTGATCAGGGGCGCGTGAGGAGCCAGACGGGCACGCCGTCGACCTCGCTGCGCGCGTAGCGCCGGTCGAGCGCGGCCTGCACGCGGCCATCGCTGTCGAGGGCGCGCACCGGCTGGTAGCCGATCGCCGCGGCCGGCGGGCTGTCCGACTCGAAGTCCAGCGCGATGGCCTCGCGCGCGCCCGGGATGAACTCGATGTTGCGGTACCAGAGATAGCGGGTGGCGGGGATCCGGTCGGCGTGCCAGTAGACGGCCGCGTTGGCCCACAGCACCTGGACGGGGTCGTCGGGGCCGGTCGCCGCGGCGACGGCGCGGCCCACGGGGATGGCGGAGATCACGCGCGGGTCGTTCGTGGAGCGCGCGGAGGCGAGCTCGGGCGTCGAGGCAAGGTAGACCGGCAGGGCCAGCGCGACGGGGATCAGGGCGGCGGCGCCGGCGACGGCGAGCGCGGTGCGCCTGCCCCGGGTCTGCCAGAGCCCGTCGGCGCCGGCGGCGGCGAGGAGCGCCAGCGGCGGCAGCATCTGCACCCAGTAGTGCGGGTGGTAGAGCCCGCCCGCCGCGAAGCCGAGCGCGCAGGCGAGGAGCCAGACGAGCGGGATCGCGAGCCCGCCGCGGCGTGCGAGGCCGACGAGGCCGATACCGGCGAGGACGAGCAGCAGGCCGGCGTCGACGAGCAGCCACGGGATCGAGTTGCCGAACAGCTCCACCCGCAGCCCGACGTCGCCGGACAGCACCGACTCGGTACCGGCCCGGTAGCCGTAGATCGCGTACCACCAGCCGTCGATCCCGGGGGACGCGGTGGCGGCCCAGGCCGCAGCACCCGCCCACGGCGCGGCGATCGCCGCCACGAGCACCGCCACGTGGCCGAGGCCGCGCACGGGCGCCCGCTCGCGGCGGGCGACGGCGAGGATGAGGACGAAGGCCACGATGCAGCCGTCGAAGGCGGACTGCTTGACGAGGGGCCCGAGCCCGGCGAGGACCCCGGCCAGGACGAGCAGCCACAGCCGCGGCTCGACCCACCAGCGCACCGCGCAGGCGATCGCCGCGGCGGCGACCGCCCCGCCGAGCAGCTCGCCGTTGGCGGTGAAGCCCTCGATGTGGGGCGCCGGCCCGACCAGCGCCATCAGCCAGGCGGCGACGATGCCGGCCCGCGGGCCGACCAGCGTCCAGGCGATGACGGCGAGCGAGACGACGAGGACCGCGCCGGCCCCGACGGCGAGGAGGCGGATCGCCTCGCCGTCGCCGAGCGTGACCGCGACCCGGTAGAGGCCCACCAGTCCCTGCGGCCGGTCGACCCAGGCCACGTCGCCGTAGAGCGGGAAGCCCCGCGCCCACAGCCGCGCCACCTGGCCGTAGCCCGCCTCGTCGACGTTGAGCGGGACGTCGAGGAAGCGCAGCCGGAGCAGCAGGTCGACGAGGACGGCGCCGAGGACCCAGGGGATGGCGCGAACCGGCGCCACGAACCCGCGCCTACGCGCCGCTCGCGGCGCCCACGAGCGACAGGAACTCGGCCCGCGAGCGCGGGTCGGCGCGCAACAGGCCGCGGACGGCGGAGGTGGTGGTGCGGCTGCCCGGTGCGCGCACGCCGCGCACCGTCATGCAGAGGTGCTCGGCCTCGAGCACCACGCCGACGCCGCGCGGCTCGAGCGCCGCCTCGAGCCAGTCGGCGACCTGCGTCGTCATCCGCTCCTGCACCTGCAGCTCCTTCGAGAAGTAGTCGACGACGCGGGCCAGCTTCGACAGGCCGACGATGCGGGGGCCCGGGATGTAGCCGACGTGCGCCACGCCCGTGAAGGGCAGGAGGTGGTGCTCGCAGAGGGCGTGGAACGGGATGTCGCGGACCACGACCAGCTCGTCGTAGGCGCCGTCGTTCGGGAACGTCGTCGACTCGAACGGCTTCGCGGTCAGGAGCTCGTCGTACATGCGGGCGATCCGGCGCGGCGTGTCCTTGAGGGACTCGTCGTCGAGCGCGTAGCCGAGCGCGCGCAGGAGGTCGGCCGCGGCCGTCTCGACGGCGGCGAGGTCGACCGGGCCGCGCGGGCGGATGGGGTCGGGGGTTCCCACGGGCGGGAGTGTACCGGCGGGGAGAATCCGGTCGCTCAGGCGCCGCCTCTCAGGCGTCGAACGGGACGTGCCCTTCCTCATCATCGGGCACCGCTACAGTCAGCGAGTGTTCGCGCTCCCACCGTTCAGGCTCGTTCTCGTCGGCCTCGTCGCGTTGGCAGCGCACGGCGTGTCCGCGGCCCCGGCAGCGGCCGCGCCCGAGTCCGTGGCGATCTGCCACGCCACCGGGTCGGGGACGTACAGCCGCCTGACGCTGCCGGTGAACGGCGTCCTCGCCGGCCACGCGGGGACGCACGCGGCTGACGTGATCCCGCCGTTCTCGTACGGCCC
>JAURLF010000203.1 GCA_030831375.1 Gaiellales bacterium
CGGTTGACGTCGCCCTTGAGCTCCACGCGGTGGCGGGTCGACACGAACCTGCGCGCCCGAGCGGCCTGCTCCTCCGCCTGCTCCGTGGCGATCAGGGGCTCGACGACCTTGACCGGCACCTCGATGTCCGGGCCGCTGGCCGAGAGCGTGCGCACGGCGGTGCCGAGCGCGACCATGTTCGGGACGCGTCCGTCGGCGGCCGGGGTGACGGGGAAGCGGCGGCCGTCGGCGGCCACGCTCGCCGAGCGCGGTGCGACCTTGACGGCCTGGCGCATCGGCAGCGTGGCCTTCATGTACGGCTTGCGCTTGAAGAGGAACGTGAGCGGGATGTCGACCGGGTCGGTCAGGCCCACACGCATGCGCAACCGGTCGACGAAGGCGGGCTCGCCGAGCGCCTTCCTGACCGCCGCGCCCGCGTTGGGCCGCAGGTCGATCGCGTCCGTGTCGATCGTGAAGCGGTTGCCGTCGGCCACGAGCACGAGCCCGCGCGCGACCACCTCCTCGCCGTGGGCGCGCACCGCGGCCTTCGCCTCCGGCGGCGTCATCCCCCCCACGTCGACGCCGTCGATGCGCGTGCCGTCGGCGATCCGCCCGTCGGTCGGGCGTCCGAGCCAGGCGATCGCGCCCGCGACCAGTCCGATCGCGATGAGGACCCCGAGCGCGGCCTTCCAGGGCATGCGCCGCCGCGGACGCGGCGTGCGGGGACCCAGGCTGTCCGCGACAGGCTCCTCGAAGCGGTAGACCCGCATCCCCTCCGACGCCGTCACGGGTCTGATTCTACGGCCGCCGCGACCCGACGCGCGCGAGGGACTCCACCGGAGCCCCCCTTACGCGGTCTGGGCCAGGTACTCGCGCAGCTCGGGGCTGGCTTTCGCGAGGGTGCTGAGTGCGCGTCCCTCGACCTGCCGGACCCGCTCGCGGGTGCAGCCGAGCTCGGCCGAGACCTCGTCGAGCGTGCGCGTGCCCTCGCCGTCGAGGCCGAAGCGCAGCTCGACGACGCGGCGCTCCTGCTCGTGCAGCTGGTCCAGCGCGTCGGCGAGGTCGCGCGTCACGCTGCCCTCGGTGATGCGCGAGTCCGGGCGCACGGCGTTCGGGTCCTCGACGAGGTCCGCGATGTCCGAGTCGCCGTCGCCGACGCCGACGTCGAGCGACACCGGATCGTCGACGATGTCGAGCAGGGCGACGACCTTCTTGAGGCCGAGGCCCGTGGCCTCCGACAGCTCCTCCGGCGTGGCCGGCCGGCCGAGCTCCTGGCGCAGGCGCCGCTCGGCCTTGCGCAGCCGCTTGAGGTTGTCGACGACGTGGACGGGCAGCCGGATCGTGCGGCCCTGGTCGGCGATCGCGCGGCTGATCGCCTGGCGGATCCACCAGGTGGCGTAGGTCGAGAGCTTGAAGCCCTTGGTGTGGTCGAACTTCTCGACCGCGCGCATGAGGCCGACGTTGCCCTCCTGGATCAGGTCGAGGAGCGGCACGCCGGAGGCCTGGCTGTACGGCCGCGCGATCGACATCACGAGGCGCAGGTTGCGCTCGATCAGCTCCCGCTTGGCCGCCATGTCGCCGGCGTCCTTGCGGCGCGCCAGCGCGGCCTCCTCGGCCGCGGTCAGCAGGCGCCCGTCGCCGATCTGGCGGACGTAGGTGAAGAGCAGGTCGACCTCGGGCGTCTCGTCGAACGAGTCGTCGATCTCGACCTCGTCGGCCTGCGCGGCGTCGTCGAAGACGCCGTTCGGCTCGACCAGCTTGAGGGTGCGCGCGCGGCGCTTGGGGGTGGCGGTGGCGGTCATGGCCCGGTCAGGATTCCGCGCCGGCGATCGCGTCTCCACCCCGCGCCGCGAATCCTGCCGGTCTCCTAACACGATCCTCACAGAGCTCGGCTCCAGGCCTCGCGGGCGCAACACAACGCCAACATTTCACAGGGCCGCGGACGGCCTCAGACGGCGGGCAGGAGCAGCGTCTGGCCGGCCACGAGGGTGCTGCCCTCGAGGTCGTTCAGCTCGCGGATCTCCCCCACCCGGTCACGCGGATCGCCGTCGTAGAGCCCGTCTGCGAGTCCCCACAGGGTGTCGCCGGGCTGCACGACGTAGGCGACGGGCGGCGCCGTCGCGGCGCTGTCGGGCGCCGTGCGCAGGCCGATGGCGATGACAAGGGCGAGGACCGCGAGCAGGAGGCCCAGGGAGCGGATGATGCGGATGTCGAACATATGTTCGGAACTGTACCCGAACGTGTGTTCGTGTCAAGTAACGATCAGGTCACGGCGGCGAGCCGCGCCAGCACGGCATCGAGCACGCGCTCGGGCCCGTTGCGCACGACGTCGTCGGCCACGAGGCCCGTGGCGTCCTCGGCGTCCGCGATCGCGCGCCGCGCCCCCTCGTCGTCCAGGTGCTTCGTGTTCAGGGCGATCGCCGCGACGGGCGCGGGGCGCACCACCCGCACGGCGTCCTCATAGAGGCCGATCACCTCGGGCAGGGGCGGGATCGGGCGCGACGTGTAGTCGTCGTTGACCGTCTGCCCCGCGAGGTGCTGGAGCACGAGGACGTCGGGCTGGCAGCCGAGCAGGAGCCCGTGCGTGACGCCGCTGTAGCCGGGGTGCAGGAGCGAGCCCTGCCCCTCGACCCAGAGCAGGTCGCCGCGCTCCGCGCCCAAGTCGACGAGGCGCTCGGCGGCGCCGGCGATGTAGTCGGCGATGACGTGGTCGACGGCGATCCCCCAGCCGGTGATCGCGATGCCGGTCTGCCCCGTGGCCACGAAGGCGGAGCGTTCGCCGCGCGCGAGCGCTCCGTGATGGAGCTCGAGCCCGGTCGACATCTTGCCGATCGCGCAGTCCGTGCCGACGGTGTGCGCCACGCGCACGCCCGGCGGGCGCGACAGGTCGAAGCGGGGCACCGACAGGTCCGTCGGGGATGAGCGCAGGTCGCGCAGCTGCACGTCGTACTGCGCGGCGGCCGCGGCCAGCTCGGGGTCGTCGGCGAGCAGCGTGTGCAGGCCCGCCTCGACGTGGAGCCCCTGCGACATCGCGCGCAGGAGCGCCTCGCGCCAGGCAGGCGTCAGCCGGCCGCCGGAGGGGGCGACGCCGATCAGGACCGCGGTCGCGCCGAGCCCTACGGCGGCGTCGACGTCGGCGACGATCGGCACGTCGCGACGGGCGAAGGGCACGACCTCGGCGCTGCGGCGCCCCGCCTGAGTGCTGTCGATCACGCAGACGACGTCGCGGTCGCCGAAGCGCAGCACGCCGTGGCCCGTCTTGGCGTCGGACTGGGCCCACAGGCCCTCGGCGAAGATGGCGAGGCGCTCGCTCATCGGGCCTCCACCCCGATCCCGGGCCGGTCGGAGACGGTCACGACGCCGTCGACGAGCCCGAGGCCGGTGAACGGGCCGTCCGTGATCAGCAGGTGCCCGTCGAGGTCGACGTGGTCGGTCAGGGACGCGATCTGCGCGGCCTGGCCGATGCCGAGCTCGGACTCGATCATGCAGCCGATCATTACGGCGAGGCCGTGCGCGCGCGCCGCCCGCGCCAGCGAGCAGCCGCCGCGGATCCCACCCGTCTTCGCGATCTTGATGTTGACGCCATCGGCGACCTCCGCGGCGAGCGGCACGTCGGAGGCGTCCTGGCAGGACTCGTCGAGAATCACCGGCAGGCGCCGCTCGAGCACGCGGTACGCCCGGTAGGCGTCGAGGTCGTTCCGGTGGAAGGGCTGCTCGACGAACTCGACGCCGAGACGGATCAGGTCCGGCGTGATCGCGCGCGCGATGTCGATGTCCCAGCCCTCGTTGCCGTCGATCCGGATCAGGCCGTCGAAGCCTGCGCGGACCGCCTCGAGACGCTCGAGGTCGGCGGCCCCGCCGACCTTGACCTTGAGGACGCGGTAGCCCGTGGCGCGGCGCACCTTGTCGGCCGTGCCCGCGACCGTGTCGATGCCGATCGTGAAGGAGGTCGGCGGGCTGATGGGCTCGAGCCCGAGCAGACGCCAGGTCGGCTGGCCGAGCCGTTTGCCGATCCAGTCGTGCAGCGCGCCGTCGACGGCCATCCGCGTGCCGCCCATCAGCCCCTCTGAGCGCAGGCGCCGCATCACGGCCTCAAGCGCGAACGGGTCGTCGCCGATCAGCGCCGGCACATCGCGCTCGGCCTCGGACAGCATCGCCGCGGTGGTCTCGCCGTGGTAGTCGACGGGCGATCCCTCGCCGATCCCGACGACGCCGTCGTGCTCGATCTCCACGACGAGCGTCGGCTCGTGCGTCGAGACGCCGCGGGCGATCTCGAACGGCTCGGCCAGGACAAGCTCCTGGATGCGGGCGCGGATCTCCATGCCGGGAACCCTACGACAGGGGCCGGCCCCGCCCCTCCGCTATCCTCCGCAAGCCCGCCCCCGTAGCTCAGGGGATAGAGCACAGCCCTCCGAAGGCTGGGGTCAGACGTTCAAATCGTCTCGGGGGCGCCTCGTCAGGCGGCGGCCCGCATGGGCCGCCGCTGCCGCGCCTGGGGGTGCCCGAGCAGGTGCAGGCCGGCGAGCGCCCGGTGCGGCGCGTACGGCGCGAGCAGGTCCGCGGTGTCCTCCACGGTGGCGCTGCGCCGGTTGACCGCGCTGGCGAGCTTCATCAGCCCGAGGTCGCCGACAGGACCGTGGTCGGGCCAGCCCCAGCCCTGCGCGGCGATCATGCCGATGCTCCACGGCCCAACCTGCGGCTCGCGGGCGAGCCGCGCCTCGACCGCGGCGGGCTCGAGCGCACCGAGCCGCTCGAGGTCGACGCGGCGCAGAAGTCCGACGAGGGCGTCGGCGCGGCGCGTGGCGAGCCCGCAGGCGGCGATCCGCGCTGCACCGAGCCCGGCGATCGCCTCCGCGTCCGGGGAGGCCCGCAGACCGTTCCCGGCCGCGGGCGCGCACAACAGCAGCACGCGGCGCTCGATCCGCTGCGCCTCGCCGAAGCTGATCAGCTGCTGCGCGAACGCGCGCAGGGCGGCGTGCGCGGCGCTGCCAGCGCGCAGGACGCGCAGGCCGGGCCGGCGCCGCAGGAGCGGGCCGAGCAGGGGGTCCGAGCGGTGCGCGCGGATCAGCGGCGTCGGATCGTCGTCGAGGGCGAGCTCGAAGCGCAGCCGCGTCCACGCCGCCTCCGGATCATCCGCCTCGAGCCGCACGGCGAGCGCGCCGTCGCCGCGCTGGCGCACCTGCGCCCAGCCGTCGCGGCCGACGGCGCAATCGAGGACGCCGTCCCGCAGCCGACGCGTGACGCGGTCCGGCATGCGGGCGCTCGCGGCGAGGTCGTACGGTCCGCGGGGCCGCACCTCGATCTCCCGGATCGCCATGGGCGGACGCTACCAGCCGTCGACGGCCGGCAGGGGCGGCGCGTCGGCGCCCGCGAGCGGCAGAGCCGGTGCGTCCCCGGCGGGCGGCGGGAGGGCGGGCACCGCGTCGACGGGCGCGGGCGCGACCGGCGCCTCGACGGTCACCACGACCGTGACGGTGCGTGGTGCGCGCTCGGGATCGGGGACGGGCTCGGGGACGTCGGGCAACGCGGGCACGGGTGCGGGCTCCGTCTGCACGATGTCGCCGAGCAGGATGTCGGGCTCGGCCCGGGCGACGACCACCGCATCGGCGGGCCCCGGCGCGAGCTCCTGCGAGCGGGTCGGCAGCGCCAGCGCGAGGCCCGCACCGGCGAGGCAGGCGAGCGCGAGGCCGGCGATCGCGATCCGACGCAGCCCGGGCCGGCGGCCGCAGCGCGCGCGCTGAGGCCGCCGGGCGGGCGCGGGATCCGGCTCCCAGTCGGGCTCGGCGGGCTCGGGCAGAAGCAGGGCCAGCCGCTCGCCGGCGACCGCGGGCGGCAGGTCGCCGCCGAGCCAGACCGGTCCCTCGATGCGGAGCAGGCCGTCCTCGCCGACCTCGAGCATGGCCGCGGTGACGTCGCCCGGGTCGAGTCCCGCCCGCGCGAGCGCGGCCCCGATCGCCATCGCCTGACCGCGCGCGTCCGCGGGCAGGGCCCGGCCCGGATCAGCGCGGGCCGGGTCGAGCACGGCCCACGCTGCGCCGTCCGCGTCGCGGACGACGCCCCTGAGGGACGGGAGCCGGGCGGCGCCCTCGGCGTCGACCCAGGCGCGCTGCCAGTCATCGACGGCCTGCGGGTCGCCCGGCACGCCGATCAGCCGGCACGCGGCGCGCTGCGGCGGAGCCTCCAGGTCCGTTGCCTCGATCATCCCGCGGCGGCGCAGCTCCCCGGACGCCCGATAGCGCCCGGCGATGACGGTCCCGCGTGCTCCCGGCTCCCAGTCCATGCCGTCACCATCGCGCAGCTCGGGCCGCGACAGGCATGCGGGTCCGGGGCGGATGCGCGCCGCTTGCGCACGGACGCGCGCCGGGGGCGCGCGCACCGGCGCCGGCCTCAGTCCGCGGGGTACGGGATCGGCGCGAGCCCGGCGACGAGCTCGTCCTGACGGGCCAGCATCTCGCCCCGGTCCGTCTCGTGGTCGTGCCCGAGCAGGTGCAGCGTGCCGTGCACGACCAGGTCGAGGAGCTCCGCCCCGGGGGTGACACCGCCGTCGACGGCCTGCGCCTCCAGCACGGGGACGCACACGACGACGTCGCCGAGCATCCGGGTCACGCCCGCGAGGCCCTCGTCCTCGTCGATCGGGAACGCGAGCACGTCCGTCGGCTCGTCCTTGCCGCGGTGCTCGCGGTTGATGGCGCGCATCTCGTGCTCGTCGAGCAGGACGACGCCGACCTCGCACTCCCCCGCCTCCTCGGCGGCGAGCACCGCCTCGACGGCCGCCACGATCGCCATCACGTCGGCGCCGCAGCCGGCGCGGTCGTCGACCTCGACCATCACGACTCCTCGTCGGAGACCCGGTAGGCCTCGACGATCCGCTGCACGAGCTGATGGCGGACGACGTCGGCGCGGTCGAAGTCGATCACCTCGATGCCCTCCACCCCGCGCAGCACGTCGCGGGCCTCCACGAGCCCGGAGCGCTGATCGCGCGGCAGATCGATCTGCGTCGGGTCGCCCGTGACGACGACCTTGGAGCCCATCCCGAGCCGGGTCAGGAACATCCGCATCTGCTCGCGCGTCGTGTTCTGCGCCTCGTCGAGGATGATGAACGCGTCGTTGAGCGTGCGGCCGCGCATGAAGGCGAGCGGCGCGACCTCGACGACACCGCGCTCGAGCAGGGCCGTCACGCGCTCGCCGTCCATCATGTCGTAGAGCGCGTCGAAGAGCGGCCGCAGGTACGGGTCGACCTTCGCCATCAGATCTCCCGGCAGGAAGCCGAGCCGCTCCCCCGCCTCGACGGCGGGGCGCGTGAGGATGATGCGCGACACCTGCCGCTCCTCGAGGGCGGCCACCGCCAGCGCCATCGCCAGATACGTCTTTCCGGTGCCGGCCGGACCGCAGCCGAACGTCATCGTGGCGGTGCGGATCGCGTCGACGTAGCGCTTCTGGTTGAGCGTGCGCGGTCGGATCGTGGTCGTGCGGTGGCGCCAGACGACGTCGCCGAGGACGTCGCCGGCGTGCCCCTCGGCCGAGAGGACGCCCGTGACGGCCTCCACGGTCTGCGTCTCGAGCGGCATGCCGCGGTCGACGAGCTCGCCGAGCTCGGCGAGCACCGTGCGGGCCCGCCCGACCTGGGCGTCGTCGCCGTCGAGCATGACCTCGTCGCCGCGCAGGTAGACCTTGCACGTCGCCGCCTGCGCCACCGCCTTCAGGACCGCGTCCTCGCGCGAGGCCAGCTCGCGTGCGAACGCGTCGGAGACGGTGAACGCGGCGCGCGTCACGCGCCGAGCGCCTCCCGGACGGCCGTCGAGACCGCCTTGCCGTCGGCGCGTCCCTGCGTGCGCGGCGTCAGCACCTTCATCACGGCGCCGAGGTCCTTCGGCTCCGTCGCCCCCACCTCGGCGATCGCCTGCGCGACGAGCTCCGCGAGCTCCTCGGGCGCGAGCTGCGCGGGCAGGTAGGCGTCGATCAGCGCGGCCTCCGCCTCCTCCTTGGCCGCGTCATCCTCACGGCCGCCCTCGCGAAAGCTCTCCGCCGCCTCGACGCGGCGCTTGCGCTCGCGGGTCAGCACCTGGATCGCCGCGGACTCGTCGAGCGCGCCCTGCGCCTTCTCGGCGTCCCTGAGCGCGGCGAGCAGCATCGAGAGCGCGCCGACGCGCTCCGTGTCGCGCGCCAAGCGCGCCGTCTTGAGATCCGCCTCGACCTGCTCGATCACGTCGTCACCTCGCCAGAGATCCTGCCGTCCCCGAGGATAGCCGTCCCACGGGCCGTGACCACGCGGCCGGCCATCGCGCCGGCGCCCGTCACGCGCCACGGCGTGCCATCCCGGCCCTGGCCGAGGCCGGCGCCGTCCGCGTCGGCCTCCTCCACGAGGACCTCGTCGTCGGTGCCCACGCGGCGTGCGCGATGCGCCTGCATGAGCCGGTCCGACAGCGCCCGCAGCTCCGCGGCGCGGCGGCGCTTGACCGCGGGGTCCGTGTCGTCGTCCGCCGTCGGCGTGCCGGGCCGGGGCGAGTACGGGAACACGTGCAGGCGCGCCAGCCCGAGCTCATCAGCGAAGGCGAGCGTCGCCCGATGGTCGTTCTCGGTCTCCCCCGGCAGGCCCGCGATCACGTCCGCGGTGATCGCGACGCCGGGGATCCGCGCGCGGGCCGCCGCGACGCGGGCCGCGTAGTCGGCGGCGCGGTAGCGCCGCCGCATGCCGGCCAGCAGGCGGTCCGAGCCCGTCTGCAGCGGCACGTGCAGGTGCGGCAAGAACGGCGCCCCGGCGAGCACGTCGAGCAGGTCGTCGGCGAGGTGGTTCGGCTCGATCGAGGACAGCCGCACGCGCTCGAGGCCCCGGATCCCGGCCAGCCGCGCGAGCAGGCCCGTGAGGTCCAGACCGGCCGCCCGGTCGCGGTAGAGCCCGACGTTGACGCCGGTCACGACCAGCTCGCGGTGCCCCTGCCGGACGCGCCTTCGGGCCTCCTCGAGCACCTCGCCGACGGGGCGCGAACGCGTCGGGCCGCGCACCTCCGGGATCACGCAGTACGCGCACGGGAACGAGCAGCCGTCCTGGACCTTCAGGAACATCCGCCGGCGCAGGGGCGACGCCGCGGCGCGGTCGCCGCCGCGGCAGCCGAGCCCGGCCAGCATGTCGACGACGCGGTCGGGCGCCTGCTCCGACGGCGCGTCGATCACGCGCACGCGCGGATCGATCCCTGCCAGGCCGCTTCCAGACAGGCGCGCCGCGCAGCCCGTCACCAGCACGTGCTGGCCGGCCGGGTAGCGCGGGTCGCTCGAGCCGACCACCACGCCCGCGAGGTCGATGCCGCCGACCAGCGGGTATTTGCGCAGGATGCGGCCGGCGCCGGTGGCCGCGA
>JAURLF010000204.1 GCA_030831375.1 Gaiellales bacterium
AAGCGCACGCCCGCGGCGACAGATGGCACCCATGGGCGATGTTGTATCCACTACCGGTTACACCTATGCTCGAAGTCATGGCCCAGCGCCCCACCACCACCGTGCGCGTCTACCCCGAGACGCGCGCCGAGATCAGCCGGCTCGCCGAGGCCGAGGGCATCTCGGCCGCCGAGGTGCTGGAGCGCCTGGTCGCCCGCTCGGCGGACGACGAGCTCCTCGACGAGATGAACGCCTGGGACGCGGCCCACGCCGCCGAGCTCGGCGCGCTCGCCCGCGAGCCGTACCCGCTGGAAGCCGATGGTCGGCCCTGAGGCGCGCAGGGGCGAGATATGGCTCGCCGACCTCGATCCCGTGGTCGGGAACGAGCAGGCCGGCGTGCGCCCCGTGCTCGTGATCAGCGCGTCGCGGGTCGGCACCGGGCCCGGCGGGCTCGCCATCGTGGTGCCGCTGACGGGGACGGACCGGGTCAACCGGGGCGCCGTCCCCATCCCCGCCGGCGAGGGCGGGCTGCGCCTGCCCTCCTACGCGCTGCCGGTCAAGCTGCGGTCGATCGCCCGCGAGCGCCTGATTCGCCGCTGGGGCGCGGCCTCCCCCGCGACCGTCGCGGCGGTCGCGGACCGAGTACGCGCGCTGATCGGCCTCGATCCGCAACCGGGCTGAGGCGCGGGGCGGGCGGCAAGCACCGCCCGCCCCGCGCGGATCAGCCGATGCGGATCATCTTGCGGTTGACGAACTCCTCGCAGCCGAAGCGCCCGAGCTCGCGGCCGAAGCCGGAGCGCTTCATGCCGCCGAACGGCAGCTCCGGCGCGTCGGCGCCGACGACGTTGACGAAGACCATGCCGGCGTCGATCTGGTCGGCGACGCGCAGCGCCTGATCCTGGTCCGTGGTGAACAGGTACGAGCCGAGGCCGTACGGGGTGTCGTTGGCGAGCCGCACCGCCTCGGCCTCGTCCTTGACCTTGTAGACGATCGCCACGGGCCCGAACAGCTCCTCGTGGTGGGCGATGTTGTCGGGCGTGACGCCCGTCAGCACGCCGGCGGAGAAGTAGTTGCCGTCGCGCTCACCGCCGACCAGCTTGGCGCCGCCCTCGACCGCGCGCTGGAGCTGGTCCGCGAAGCGGTCCGCCGCCGTCGTCGACGACAGCGGCCCCATCGCGCAGTCCTCCGCCGTCGGATCGCCGGTCTCGACGGCCATCATCGCCTCCGTGAACTTGCCGAGGAAGTCGTCGTACAGGCCCTCCGCGACGACGAAGCGCTTCGCCGCGTTGCAGGCCTGGCCGGCGTTGTCGACGCGGGCCGCCACGGCCGACTCGACCGTCGCGTCCATGTCGTCGGTGGACAGCAGGATGAACGGGTCGGAGCCGCCGAGCTCGAGCACGACCTTCTTCAGGTTGCGGCCCGCGATCTCGGCGACGGCCGCACCGGCGCGCTCCGAGCCCGTCACCGACACGCCCTGCACGCGCGGGTCGGCGATCAGGCCGGCTACCTGGTCGTTCGTGGCGTAGATGTTGACGTAGGCGCCCTCGGGGAAGCCCGCGTCGAGGTACATCCGCTGCATCGCCTCGGCCGACTCGGGGCACTGCGGGGCGTGCTTCAGGAGCACCGCGTTGCCGATGATCATGTTCGGGCCGCCGAAGCGGGCGACCTGGTAGTACGGGAAGTTCCACGGCATGATGCCGAGCACGACGCCGACGCCCGAGCGGCGCAGGACCGCGGAACCCTCGCCCCACGACAGGGCGATGTCCTCATCGGCCATGAACGCCTCGCCGTTGTCGGCGTAGTACTCGTAGATCGCCTGGCAGAACTCGATCTCGCCGACGGCCTGGGCGTGCGGCTTGCCCATCTCGCGGACGATGATGGCGGCCAGCTCGTCGCAGCGCTCGAGGTGCAGCGCGCCGACCTTGCGCACCAGCTCGCAGCGCTCCTTCACCGAGGTCTCGCGCAGCCAGCCGCGGTAGGTCTCCTCCGCCTTCGCGACGGCGGCGGCGAGCTCGGCGTCGGTCGAGGTGGGGTACTCCTTGACCGTCTCGCCGGTGGCCGGGTTGACAACTGCATAGTCGCTCATCTGGATCTCCGGGTCGGATTCGTCGATGAGGGCGCCGCCGGAGGGCGGACCCGTGGGGGGTAGCCTAGCCGCGGCGCGCGGGCCGCGCAGTCCCGCTCAGGCCGGGTCGGGCACGTCCTCCAGGACGGCCTCGATCATCTCCTCCAGCTCGAAGCTGGAGTGGATCTCCTCGATGTGCCGCTGCACGAGCTCGACCGCCGTCTCGACGTCGGGCGCGACGATCTCCTCGTCGCAGCCCGCCTCGACGCAGGTCCACCGCTTCGCCATCGGCCCTACCCCGCCTCGACGCCGACCACGAAGTCGATCTCGGGGTCGAGGATCTGCTCGATCAGGGTCTCGTCGGGCGTGACGCCCATCTCGCGGCAGCGGTTGCGGTAGTGGCGCACCTTCATCGTCTGGTACTTGCCGACGTCGAGGCCCGGCACGGCCTTCTGGTACTCGACGAGGCCGACGATGTTGCCGCGGTAGGCATCGAACACCTCATGCACGGCGTCCTCGTAGGACGGGTCCTTCTCGATCAGGATCCGGCACGCGGTGGTGCCGAACGTGATGTGGCGACCCTCGTCGGCGAGGATCAGCCGGAAGCCCTTGTTCAGCGTCGGGAAGGCGCCCCAGAGCGCGGTGGTGTCGATCACGATCTCGTAGGAGGGCATGGTCAGGACGCCCTCGACGAAGCCGTTGTAGGCCGCCGAGAACTGCACGAAGGCGCGCTCGATGTCTGACTCGGAGCCGCCGGCGACCGCGTCCATCAGCCGGCCGCCGTAGTCCGGCAGCGCCTCGTGGAGGACGTCGCGCACCTCGAAGCGACCCGACGGGTCGACCGTCTTGCCGCGCGTCAGGAAGTGCGGCACGACCTCCTCGGGGTCGACGACGCCCACGACGGCCTCATGCCAGCGCATAAAGAACTCGGCGTGCTTCGCCTCCTCCATCAGGAACGTCGACAGGTACATGATCCAGTCGAAGCGGTTGAGGGCGTGTGACGCGGACAGCATCGGCACGAGCTCGTCGGTGACGGCCTGCTCGCCCGCGAGGAAGCGCACGGTCACGCCGAGGAGGCCCTTCTGCTGCTCGGGCGTGACGCGCTGCCAGTCGAGCGCGTCCTGCGTGAAGTCGAGGTCCTCGACGGTCCAGAACTTCCGCATCGCCTTCTCGTACTTGCGGTAGATCTCCCCGGCCACCATCTCGCGCGAGAAGTGGAACTTCGATGCGATGTCGGCGTTGGTCGCCACGTCGGCCTCCTCTCCCGGCGCGCCCTGCGCGCACCCACGGGCACGGTACCGCGGCCGGGCCGGACGGTCCAGCGCATCGGACACTGGCCAGGGCCACCGGGCCGGCCGGCCTGTGGCGTCACCATTCCGGCCGTGCGCCACCCCACCGCCGGCGGACTTCCCGCCGCCCGGCAATCGTCACGCGCGAGGCGCGGGGCCGGCCCCAGCGGAGACGGAGGGATTCGAACCCTCGATTGAGGTTTACCCCCAATACCCACTTAGCAGGCGGG
>JAURLF010000205.1 GCA_030831375.1 Gaiellales bacterium
GAGATGACGGCCTCGCCGTCGGCCAGGTCGAGGTAGACGTGGCCCGACTGGGCGCGCGTGACCTGCCGCACCTCGCCCTCCACGACGCCGCCGCCGAGGTCGGCGAGGCTGGACTCGACCCGGCGCCAGATGGCGCTGGGCGACTCGGCGACCGCCTGGGACGCCGGGCCGTGCGCCACCGGCTAGGAGACCTCGTCGACGGCGGTGGCGATCGCGGACGCCTCGGGCACGCCTCCGGTCAGCAGCTTCTCGCCGCCGGGGCCGGACACGATGAACGAGGGAGTGCCGCCGAAGTTGTTCTGCGCGGCGATCACCTGCACGTCCTGGATCGCGGGCGACCACAGGGTCTCGTTCTGGCGGTCGGCCTGGAACTGCTCGAGGTCCAGGCCGAGGGCCTGCGCGACGCCGTCCACGTAGGCGTCGGTGGCGTACTCCTTCGACTCATCCTGCTGGTTGACGTACCAGAGGTCCTGGTACTCGAACAGCCGGTTCTGCTGCTGGGCCGCGATCGCGGCCTGGGCGGCGAGCACCGAGTCGGTGCCGAGAATCGGCCAGAGCCGGAACTCGTACTTGGCCCTGCCGGTGCGGACCTGCTCGTCGAGCACGGCCGGCAGGTAGTCGGTCGCGAACAGGCGACAGGCGGGGCAGCGCAGGTCCGCGAACTCGGTGATCGTGACCGGCGCGTCCGGGTCGCCGAGGATCGCGCCCTCCTGCGGGATCCCCGCGAAGCGCTCCTCGACCTCCTTGACCCCCGTCAGCTTGCCGGCCTCGACCTCGGCCGCGCTTGCGCCGCCCGCACCCGACTCGCCCGAGCGCTGGGACAGGAAGATCAGGGCGCCCGCGACCACGATCGCGACGGCGCCCGCCGCGATCATCGTGATGCCCAGGCTGCGACGCGATCCGGACGGCTTGCCGCCCCTCTGCTGCGTGGGCTTCGTGCTCTTCTTCGGGTCGGCCATGGGATCCTCGTGCGCGGGGATGGTCGACCGAATGCTAGCGGCAGCCGGGCCGGTTCCGGCGGGCCGGAGCCCGGCCTAGGCGACCGTGACGTCGTCGCAGAGGTAGACGTCCTGGATCGCGTTGAGCAGGGCGATGCCCTCGGCGCGCGGCCGCTGGAACGCCTTGCGGCCCGAGATCATGCCCATGCCGCCGGCGCGCTTGTTGACGACGGCCGTGTAGACGGCATCGTGCAGGTCGTTGTCGCCGGACGCGCCGCCCGAGTTGATCAGGCCGGCACGGCCCATGTAGCAGCCGGCGACCTGGTAGCGGGTCATGTCGATCGGATGGTCCGACAGGAGCTCGTCGTACACGCGCTTGTCGGTCTTGCCGAACTTCAGGTCGAGGAAGCCGGGGGCGGCCGTCTCGGGCGCCTTCTGCTTGATGATGTCGGCCTCGATCGTGACGCCGAGGTGGTTGGCCTGGCTGGTCAGGTCGGCGGCGACGTGGTAGTCCGGGCCTCCGTCCTTGGCGGAGAAGGCCGAGTTGCGCAGGTAGCACCACAGCACCGTCGCCATGCCGAGCTCGTGCGCGGCCTGGAAGGCGTCGGAGACCTCCTGCAGCTGGCGCTTCGACTCCTCGGAGCCGAAGTAGATCGTCGCGCCGACGGAGGTGGCGCCCATCTCGAACGCCTGCTGGATCGAGGCGAACATGATCTGGTCGTAGCCGTTCGGGTAGCTGAGGAACTCGTTGTGGTTGATCTTCAGCATGAACGGGATGCGGTGCGCGTACCGGCGCGACACGGAGCCGAGCACGCCGAGGGTCGAGGCGACGGCGTTGCAGCCGCCCTCGATCGCGAGCTCGACGATCGCCGCCGGGTCGAAGTAGTCGGGGTTCTTCGCGAACGACGCGCCGGCGGAGTGCTCGATGCCCTGGTCGACCGGCAGGATCGACAGGTAGCCGGTGCCGCCGAGGCGGCCGTGGTCGTACATCGCCTGCAGGCTCTTCAGCACCGGCACGGGGCGGTCGGAGTCGCGCACGACGCGCTCGACGAAGTCGGCGCCGGGCAGGTGCAGGCGGTCCTTGTCGATCGTCGTGCAGGTGTGCCCCAGCAGGTAGTCGGCCTTGTCGCCGAGGATCTCGCCGATGCCGTCGATGCCCATTCCCGCCACGTCCGTCCCTCCGCTTCGCATGATGGCGGCATGCTAGCCGCTCGCCCTGCCGGCGGCGCGGCGGGGTCGCCGCACACGGCTCAGTCGAAGAAGGTGTCGTCGTGGCGGTACGGCGGCGCGCAGCAGCAGAGGAAGCGCAGCCGGGCGCCGGCGTTTGCGGTGATCGTGTGGCGCGCGCCCGGCGGGATCAGGATCGCGTCGCCCGGGCCGACCGCTCGCTCGTCGCCGTCGATCTCCATCACGCCGGTGCCCTCGAGCAGGAAGTAGATCTCCTCGCAGAGGCGGTGGCGGTGGCGCACGGTCGACGCGCCCGGCTCGAGCGTGGCCTCGGCGAGGCTCTGGTTGGCCGTCGGCGGGTGCACGACGTTGAGCAACTCGCGGATCGTCGAGCCGTCGGCGGTGATGAACGGCTCGGCGTCGCGGTCCAGGTTGCGCACCTGCATCAGGCGTCCTCCTCGAGGCGGGTGAGGGCGAAGCGGGCGGCGCCGCGCAGCGCGCACGTGTCGTCGAGGATCACGCGCACGGCCATCCGCTCCAGCAGGCCGTCGTAGCGGCCCTTGGCGTGGAAGGCGTCGAGGAAGCCGCCGCGCTCGAGCAGCGGCAGGATCCGCGGTGCGATGCCGCCGCCGAGGTAGAGGCCGCCGGTGGAGAGCAGCATCAGGGCGACGTTGCCCGCAACGGCGCCGTATGCGTGGGTGAAGAGGTCGAGCGCCTCGACGGCGCTCGCGTCGGAGCCCGCGATGGCGGCCTCCGCGAGGGCGCGGCCCGGGTCGCCGACGGCGAGCGCGGCGACGAGGTCGGGGCCGGCCGCGGCGCGGCCCGTCTCCGTCACGAAGGCGTGGATGGCGCGCAGCCCGAGCCCGGATGCGACGCGCTCGGCGGAGACGTGGCCCCATTCGGGGTGGCGCGCGCGCAGCCACACGAGCAGCGCGTCCTCGCGCTCGTCGCGTGGACCGAAGTCGACGTGGCCGCCCTCACTGGCGAACGGCAGCCAGCGCTCGCCGGCAGGCACGAGGCCGGCGATGCCGAGCCCCGTGCCGGCGGAGCAGACGGCGCGGTTGCCGCCGAGGCCGATCGCATCGGGCTGGAGCTCGTGCAGGGCGGAGGTCGGCAGCTCGCCGATGCCCCACGCGTTCGCGAGCAGGTCGTTGAGGAGGTGGCCGTGCGGGTGGTCGATCGCCGCGCGCAGCTCGTCCTCGGAGACGACCCACGGCAGGTTGACCGGCTCCGCGCGGCCCCCGACGAGGGGTGCGGCGATCCCGATGGCGGCCGCCGCGACGGGCCCGGGGTGCTCGTCGAGGAAGCGGCGCACCAGCGCGGCGAGCGAGGCCGAGCCGGGCACGTCGTAGACGGCGGTGTCGCGCAGCTCGACCGGGCCGGCGCCGGGGAGCACGCGCGCGAAGCGCGCGTGCGTGCCGCCGACGTCGCCCGCGAGCACCCCGCTCATGGCGTGATCACGACGCGGCCGAGGGCGCGCAGCGCGTCTTCGTAGCCGCGCGGGGCGGCGTAGACGGTGTCGAGAGCCTGCGACAGGAGCGCCGCGTCGCACGCGCCGCCGGTGCGCGGCGCGATCGCGCGGCCCGCGATCGTGACCGCCTCCACGGGCTCCGCGCCCGCGCCGGGCGACAGCGACACGTTGACGTCGGCGCGCGCCGCGATCCAGGCGGCGAGGAGCAGCGCCGACGGCCGCGCCGGGTCGCCGACGACGTGCGCGGACGGTGCGAACGCGAGCAGGCCGCGCGCGGTCTCGTCCTCGAAGGCGGCGCTGATCCGCTGGCGCCACGAGCGGGTCCGCAGCCAGGCGAGGTCGCGGCTCGGGTGGGCGAGCGCGGTCGCGTGCGCGAAGCCGAGCGCACGCGCGGCGTCCGGGTCGCGGTCCGAGTCGTACACCGTCACGTGCGCGGTCTCCGCGAGCGCGTCTGCGACCGGGCCGTGGTCGCAGCCGGGCAGCCACGCCACGGTCGGGATGCCGCGCGCCAGGAGCGGCGCGATCAGGCTCTGCGCGTGCTCCAGGCGGTCATCGGAGGCGCGCAGGTGCACGTCCTCGACGAGCACCTCCATCTGCGCCTCGCCGACCCGGATCAGCCGCACCCGCACCTCGCCGTCGAGCCGGTCTGCCCCGTGCGCCGTGAGGCGGACCATGCGGGCCGGGTGCAGCGCCATCTCCTCGCGCGACCCGCCGTCGTGCGGGATCGGGGCGACGGGGCCCGAGTGCGGCGCGACGAGCAGGTTCATCGTGCGCAGCGAGACGTGCTCGCCGCCGAGGTGCTCCGCCTCGCGCAGGAGGCGCGCGAGCGCCTCCGCGACGAGGTCGGTGCGGGTGTCCGTCGCCGTCCAGTGGAGGCCGCGGACGAGGTCGCCGGGATGGTGGGCCATCGCGGTCACAGCCGCCGCCACTTGCGCCCGTCGTCGCGGATCAGGGCGTCCGCCGAGGGCGGGCCCGGCGTGCCCGCCTCGTACGGTTCGAGCGGCACGTCGCCCGCCTGCCACGAGGCGATCACCGGGTCGACGATGCGCCACGCCTGCTCGACCTCGTCGGCGCGCGTGAACAGCGTCGCGTCGCCGCGCAGCGCGTCGAGGAGGAGCCGCTCGTACGCCTCGGGCGTGTCGCGCGTGAAGGTCTCGCCGTAGAGGAAGTCCATCCGCACGGGGCGCAGCTCCGTCTCCGCGCCCGGCGCCTTCGCCTCGATGCGCAGCGACGCGCCCTCGTTCGGCTGGATCGACAGGGTCAGCAGGTTCGGGCGGATGCTCTGGCTGATCCGCGGGTCCGCGAACGGCTTGTGCGGCACCGGCCGGAATGCGATCGTGATCTCCGTGGAGCGGCGCGGCATGCGCTTTCCGGCGCGCACGTAGAACGGGGTGCCCGCCCAGCGCCAGTTGTTGATCTCGAGCTTGAGCGCGGCGAGGGTGTCGGTCTCGGAGTCGGCCGGCACCTTGGGCTCCTCGAGGTAGCCGGGGACCGGACCGCCGTCGACGTGGCCCGCGGTGTACTGGCCGCGGGCGGAGCGCACGCAGCGGATCGAGCGCAGCGCCTTCGCCTTCTCGTCGCGGATCTCGTCCGCCGCGAACGTCGCGGGCGGCTCCATCGCGGTCAGCGCGACGAGCTGCATGGCGTGGTTCTGGATGATGTCGCGAATCGCGCCCGCCTGGTCGTAGTAGCCGGCGCGCGTGCCGATGCCGAGATCCTCGGCGGCGGTGATCTGCACGTGGTCGATGTAGCGGCGGTTCCAGAGCGGCTCGAAGATGCCGTTCGCGAAGCGGAAGACGAGCAGGTTCTGCACCGTCTCCTTGCCGAGGTAGTGGTCGAGACGCAGGATGTGCGACTCGTCGAAGGCGGCCGTCACCTCCTCGTTGAGCGCGATCGCCGACTCGAGGTCGTGGCCGAACGGCTTCTCGATCATCAGGACCGACTCGGGATCGGCACCGCGCGCCAGACCCACCTCGTGCAGCGACTGCGCGATCGGGCCGAAGAAGCGCGGAGCGACGGCGAGGTAGTAGAGGCGACGCGTGGGGCCACCGACGGCCTTGTCGCCCGCCGTCAGCTTCTCCTTCAACTTGCC
>JAURLF010000206.1 GCA_030831375.1 Gaiellales bacterium
ACCGCCTGCGCGCGCGCCGCTCGGGCGCCACGCGCCACGTCGACGTGCACGTCGTCGTCGACCCGGACATGAGCGTGCGCGACTCGCACGCGATCGCCGACCGCATCGAGGACGCGGTCGAGGCGCGACTGCCGTCCGCGGACGTGGTGGTGCACATCGAGCCGGCCGGGGCCGTGCCCGAGACGGACTCGCGCGTCGAGGGGCGCTAGAGCGCGCCGCCGGCCGCCGGCGGCGCGGTCGGGTCGGCGCCGCCGCCCCCGGCCTTCGCCGCCTCGCGGCTCAGGTAGTCCTCGACCAGGAGCACGTTCGAGCCGGCGTGCTCCACGACCTTCAGCAGATCCTGCATGGAGGAGACCTCCTCGACCTGCTCCTTCAGGAACCACTGCATGAACTGCTCGGCCTGGTAGTCGGAGGCCGCGCGCGCCGCGTTGGCCATCGCGGTGATCTGATCGGTCACGCGCCGCTCCTGCTCGAGCGCGAGCCGGATCGGCTCGGCCGGGTCGTCGAACGCGGAGCGGGGCTCGGCGACGCCCGGCAGGCGCGCCTCGCGGTCCGTGTCCATCTGGAACTGCAGCAGCATCATCGCGTGGTTGCGCTCCTCGACGGCCTGCCGGTAGAAGAACGCGGCGAGCTCGGGAAGCGTCTCCTGGTCGAACCAGGCTGCGACGGCGATGTACTGCTGCGAGGCGGAGAACTCGTTGCCGACCTGCGCGGCGAGCAGGGCGGTGAAGTCGGAATCGGCCATGCCCGCACCTTAGTCGTTCGGAGCCGGACGGCTCGCGGCGGTTCCGCCTAGGCGGCCCACTCCAGCCCGCCCTCGTCCTCGAGGTCGAACCACTGGCGGATGGCGGGCAGCCGGCCCGGGTCGGTCGGCTCATCGACCCGGACGTAGTCGACGGGCAGGTAGTCGCGCAGCGGCATCGCCGCCTCGAGCCCGGCGTTGCGCCGCCGCAGATCGAGATGCTCTGCGATCGCCTCCGTGAAGATGGTCCTGACGTACTCCTCCGACGCCACGAGATCCTCCTGCTCGCGGTGGTGTTTCCTCCTCCGAAGATACCGACCGGGGTCCCCGGAACACCTGTAGCCGGTTCGCCATCGAGTCCGGGCGGCGACGCATCCGCACCCCGTGTACAGTCGCCCGGTGCGCATCGTCGGGTACATCGTCGGCGGCCTCGTCGTCCTGTTCGGCCTGACGCCGCTGCTGCTCGGCCTGGGCATCGTCGGCTACGTGCGCGACCTCGAGCCCCTCGAGATCCCGCTCCAGGGCTTCGAGGCCCCGCCCGAGGCGATCGCCGTCGTCTCGCCCGAGTTCGGGATCGACGCGGCCGACATCCCGTCGCAGCTGGCCGATGCCCGCGTCTTCCTGCAGCTGCGCCCCACTGCGGGCTCGAGCCCGCTGTTCATCGGCCTCGCCCCGTCGGCGGACATCCAGCGCTACCTGCGCAACGCGCCGATCGCCACGCTCGAGACGACCGAGGCCTCGATCGCCCCCGCCACCGGCTCCGCCGCGGACACGGCACCCGGCCCTGAGCCGCAGGTGCTGCTGCGCGACGTGCAGGACGGCGTCGACGTCGACCTCGTGCTGCAGCCGGGCGCCAAGCGCAAGGTCCAGCCGCCGGCGAGCCGGGCCTTCTGGACGCGCCAGGTCGAGGTCGCCGAGGACGGCCGCATCGAGCTGTCGCTCGCCGACCTCGAGGGCGACGACGTCCGCATCGTCGTGATGCGGCAGGACGGCCGGCCCGGCATCGCGACCGACGCCCTCGTGCGCTTCAAGGTGCCGATCGTGATGAGCGCCGGCTGGGTGCTGCTCGTGGTCGGCCTGCTCTCGGTCGGGATCGGCGCGCTGATCATCGTGCTGATCGCCGCGCTCGGCGGACGCTCGGCCCCGCCCCCGCCGTCGGCGCCGGCGGCGGGCTCGACACCGCTGCCTGGGCCCGGTGCGCCCGCGGTCGACACCGGACCGCCCAACGGCCCGTAGCGTTTTCGACTACCCTGCGCGGTGGCCGTGCTAGGCGGGGAGTTCGCGGTTCCCTGTACCGGAAAATCCGCTTCAGCCGGGCACAAGTCCCTTCTTCGGGGGCGACGAGGAGTTCGGGGTCCCTCCCGGAGCGTCGAGGGTCAGGTCCCGCGCGATCGGCATTCTTGAACCGTGTCAGGTCCGGAAGGAAGCAGCACTCAGAGAGCCAGCCGGTGCGCCGCGGTTCAGCCTGATCGGAGCGACGGGCAGGGGAACCGGGCCACCTCCCGCCCACAACGGAGGGTGCACGGCCACCTCAGCTCCCCCCGGGCCGTCCGGCCCGGGGGCGGCTGGTAGGCTCACCTCCGTGTCCGCGCTGTACCGCCGCTACCGCCCCCAGGACCTCGCGCACGTCGTCGGCCAGCGGCACGTGGTGCGCACCCTGTCGAACGCGATCGAGCAGGGCAAGGTGCGCCACGCGTACCTCTTCTCCGGGCCGCGCGGCACGGGCAAGACGTCGATCGCGAAGATCCTCGGCAAGTCGCTCAACTGCCAGGCCGCGGACGGCCCGACCGCCTCGCCGTGCCTCGAGTGCGAGTCGTGCCGGACGATCCAGGACGGCACCGCCCTCGACGTGCTCGAGCTCGACGCGGCCTCGAACCGCGGCATCGACGACATCCGCGACATCCGCGATCGCGTCGCGCAGCAGCCGGTGCTCGGCCGCAGCCGCGTCTACATCCTCGACGAGGCGCACTCCCTGACGACGGACGCGGCGAACGCGCTCCTGAAGACGCTCGAGGAGCCGCCGGAGCACGTCGTCTTCATCCTCTGCACCACGGAGCCGCACCGGCTGCCGGACACGGTGCGGGGCCGCTGCCAGTCATTCGCCTTCCTGCGCCCCACCGCCGACGAGCTGGTGGAGGCGCTGCGGCGCGTCGCCGACGCCGAGTCGATCACGGCCGACGACGACGCGCTGCGGCTGATCGCCCGCCACGCGGGCGGCTCGTTCCGCGACGCGATCTCGACGCTCGACCAGCTGGCCGCCGCCGGCGACGGCGCGCTCGACGCGGTCTCCGCCCAGGCGATCCTCGGCGTCGTGCCCGACGAGGTGCTGACGGAGCTCGTCGGGCATGTCCTCGACGGCGACGCGCGCGCCGCACTGAGCCTGCTCGACGCCCTCGTCGAGGGAGGCCAGGACCTCGGCCGGCTCGTGCGCGATCTCGTCGACCGCCTGCGGCTCGTCCTGCTCGCCGTCGAGCTGGGCGCGCCGCCGCGCAGCGCGATGCTCGGGCAGGCCGCCGACGCCGCCGTCCGCGACGCGGCCGCCCGGATGGGCGAGACCGCGGCCCTGCAGATGGTCGACGGCCTGCTCGCGGTCGAGGCGGACCTGCGCATGGGCGGCGACGCCCGCCTCGCGCTCGAGGTGCTCCTGATCAAGGCGTGCCGACCGGCGGCCGACCGCTCGCTCGACGGCGCGCTGCGCCGCCTCGACGCGCTCGAGGGCGGCGCGACCGTCGCCGCGCCCCCGATCGCCCCTGCGCCGCCGGCACCCGCCGCCGCGCCGGAGCCCGCGGCCGTGGAGCCCGCGGCCGTGGAGCCCGCCGCGTCCGCCGACAACCCGCCTTTCGACATCGCCCCCGCGCCGGAGCCGGACCCGCTTCCCGCGTCGTCCGAGGCGCCGGCGGTGCCCGAGCCCACGCCCCAGCCCGTCGCCGCAACACCCGCCGCGCCGCCGCCCCCGACCGAGGGGGTCGAGCTCGGCCCCGCGGAGCTCCTCGACGTCTGGGACGCCGTGCTCGGCCGCGTCAGCCCGAAGCTGCGCTCGATCCTGAACCCGGCACGGCCCCTGCGCCTCGAGCGCGGTGCCGTCGTGATCGGGTTCCCGGCCGAGGCGCAGTTCCAGAAGAGCTCCGCCGACCGCGACCACAACCGCGCCGAGGTCGCGCAGGCGATGTCCGCCGCGCTCGGCGCCACCGTCCGCATCGTGCTCGAGACGCTGCCCGAGGACGGGCCGCCCGCGCCGCCGCCCGCGAGCGCGGGCGTGCCGTCGGCCGAGCCGACGCCGGATGCCGATGATGATGAGTTCGACCCCGTCACCCGCGAGGAGGAGTTCGTCCGCAGCCTCGTGGAGACGCTCGACGCCAGCGAGGAGGACCCCGAGTGAACCAGAAGGCGATGATGCGGCAGCTGCAGCAGATGCAGACCGCGATGGCCCAGGCCCAGGCCGAGCTGGCCGAGGCGGAGGTGACGGGCCAGGCCGGCAACGGCCTCGTGACGGTGACCTGCACGGGCGCCGGTGAGTGGCGCTCCGTCACGATCGACCCGAAGCTGATCGACCCCGACGACCCGGACATGCTCCAGGACCTCGTGCTCGCCGCGCTCAACGACGCGAAGGAGAACGCGGAGCGCATGCAGCAGGAGCGGCTCGGCCCGCTCACCCAGGGCCTGTCCCTGCCGGGCCTCTAGGGCCGCGGTGCTGCCCCCCTCCGCCGAGGCGCTGGTCCGCGAGCTGACGCGGCTGCCCGGCGTCGGGCGGCGCTCCGCACAGCGGCTCGCCGTGCACCTCCTGCGCGTGCCGGAGGCGGACGCGCTCGGCCTCGCGGAGGCGATCCGGTCGGCCCGCGAGCGGATCCGCCCGTGCCCCGAGTGCTTCGGCTTCGCCGAGGACGGCCTCTGCCCGATCTGCGCCGACACGCGTCGCGACGAGACGCTCCTGTGCGTCGTCGAGGCCCCGCAGGACGTCGACCCGATCGAGCGCTCCGGCGCCTTCCGGGGCCGCTACCACGTGCTGGGCGGCGCGCTCTCACCGCTCGACGGGGTCGACCCGGAGGACCTCACCATCGACCGGCTCGTCGAGCGCGTGCGCGCCGGCGGCGTGCGAGAGGTGATCATCGCCACCAACCCGACGATGACGGGCGAGGCGACGGCCGCCTACATCGCGGGCCTGATCGGCGCCGACACGCGCGTCACGCGGCTGGCCAGCGGCCTGCCCGTCGGCGGCGACCTCGAGTTCGCCGACGAGGTCACCCTCGGCCGCGCCCTCGAGGGGCGCCGCGCGATCGACGCCTGACCTCGTCCGGAGGCCCCCGGCCTCTGCAACCATGCGGGTCCGATGAGCGCCCAGCCCGATCAGGACTTCGACACCGTCGTGATGAAGTTCGGCGGCTCGTCCGTCGCCGACGCCGACAAGATCAAGAACGTCGCGCGCCGCATGGTCGCGATGCGCGAGCGCGGCAAGCGCGTCGTCGGCACGGTCTCCGCGATGGGCAAGACGACCGACGGCCTGATCGAGCTCGCCAACCAGGTCTCCGGCGACCCCGTCGGACGCGAGATGGACATGCTGCTGTCGACGGGCGAGCGCATCTCCTGCGCACTGGTCGCGATGGCGATCCACGACCTCGGCTACGAGGCCGTCTCCCTGACCGGCTCCCAGGCCGGCATCGAGACGGACGCCGCGCACACGAAGGCGAAGATCACGAAGATCCGCGCCGACCGCGTCGTGGAGGCGCTCGACCAGGGCCGGATCGTGCTCGTCGCCGGCTTCCAGGGCGTGTCGCCCGAGACGCGCGATGTGACCACCCTCGGCCGCGGCGGCTCCGACGCGACCGCGGTCGCGCTCGCCGCCGCGCTCGGCGCGGCCTGCGAGATCTACTCGGACGTGGCCGGCGTCTACAGCGCCGACCCGCGCATCGTCCCGGACGCCCGCAAGCAGCCGCGGATCTCGTACGACGAGATGCTCGAGATGTCGGCGTCGGGCGCGAAGGTGCTGATGCTGCGCTCGGTGGAGCTGGCCCGCA
>JAURLF010000207.1 GCA_030831375.1 Gaiellales bacterium
CCGCGGCCGCCTAGAGTTCCGTCATGCTCGGCCGCGTCTCGCTGACCCTTCCCGCCTCGGACTTCACGGGTTCGCTTGCAGAGGCGGTCGCCGTGAGCTTCGCTGCCGAAGCCGGAGTGGGGGGCGATGGCGTCGAGCGGCTTGTCCGTGCCGTGCGTTGCCTCGTGGACTTCAGCGTGGAGCGGTCGTACGACGGCGCCGGGGGTGGCGACGTCGAGCTCGGCCTCGAACTCGACGAGCGAGGCATCGCCGTCGACGTGCATGACTGGGGTGTGCCGATGCGCCGCGCCGGTGGTCCCGATGGGCCGCTGCCCGTGGGCCTAGAGGCGGCGGAGGCCGTCGCGGAGGACGTGCGCCTGATCAACCTCGCGGACGACGGCAAGCGCATCAGCCTGCACCTGCCCGTGACGCACTCGGTGCCGATCGGGGCACGCGTCATCGACGGTGCCGCCGACGATGCGCGCAGCGTTCGCAGCGCGGCGACCGCGGAGATGGTGATCCGCGATGCGACGACCGCGGACTCGACGGCGATCGCGCAGCTCCTCTATCGCGGCTACTCGTTCAACTACCGCCACCGGGACTTCTACACGCCACGCTGGATCGAGGCCCAATGGGACGCCGGCCACGTCGTCAGCACCGTGGCGTGCGCGGAAGGTCAGGTGATCGGCCACCACGCCATGCTCATCGATGCACCCGGCGAGGCGGCCGAGAGCGGTGTCGCCGTGATCGACCGCGCTTGGCGCGGGCTCGGGCTCTTCGATCGACTCTTCGAGCGCACCGTCGCCCGCGCCGAAGCGCTGGGGCTGCCCGCCCTCTACGGGCGTGCCACCTGCGCGCACGTCTACAGCCAGCGCTCGGAGTTCAAGCACGGCTATCGCGAGACTGCGCTGCTCCTCGGCGGGTCGCCGCCTGCGATGGCGCAGGCCCAGACGGGGGAGGTCGACGGGCACACGGAGCGCGGTGCCAACCTGATCTCATACTTGAACCTCGGTGCGCCGGCCCCCCGGCGCGTGCACCTGCCCGCGCCGTACGCCGACGAGCTCCGCCGTCTCTACGGGCATGTTGGGCTCGCGGTCGCCGAGCCGGACCCCGCTGCAGGCCCGTGCGTCGTCCCCGACGGCGCCGTGTTCGAGGGAGAGGACGGGACGGCGCGGCTGTGGCTGTCAGGCGACCACGACCATCATGCGGTCGAGCGGGCACTGCGCGGTGAGGGTGGTCGCCTCGCCGACGTGGTCTACGCCGACGTCGACCTCGCTGCGCCGGCCGATGCGACGGTCGCGGCGCTGCGGGAGAGCGGGTTCTTCCTATCGGGGCTGCTCGTCGCGGCACGCGGCGGCCGTGACTGGCTGCGCCTGCAGCGTCCGCAGGGAGCGGTGCAGACCGATGGCCTGCACCTCGAGGGCGAGACCGGGCAGTGGCTGCTCGAACGCGTTCTCGCCGACCGCACGACCGTCAGCTGAGGAAGCGCCGCACTTCGGCGGCCGTCTCGTCGAGCGCCTCCCAGTAGAGGATGTGCTGGACGTCGATCCCGACCACCTCGAGGTCGGCGCCGATCGCCCGCTCGAGCGGCGCGAGCAGCGCCGCGTCCTGGACGTAGTCGTCGCGCAGGGCGCGCACGACGAGGATCGGCCGCGGCGTGGGGGGGATCGGGGCGGGCCGGCTCATCTCGCTCCACGCCACGGCGGCCGCGGGCGGGGAGAAGCGCGCCCACAGGCGCCCGTCCTCGCGCGCCTCGACGTGCTCGGCGACCTCCTCCTCGAGGAAGCGCTGGCCCGACTCCGCGATGCCCTCGCGACGTGCGGCCAGGGCCTCCTCCACGGAGGCCCAGCCGGCGGTGGCCGCGGCCGCCTCGGCGCGCTGGCGGCAGACCGGCGCGGGCAGCGCGATCGCGGGGTCGAGCAGGACGGCGCGGCGGACGCGCTGCGGGGCCGTGGCGACGAGGCCGAGCGCGAGCAGCCCGCCGAACGAGTGGCCGACGACGTCGACGGGAGCGGTCACGCCCTCGGCGTCGAGGGTCTCGAGCAGGTCGGCGAGGTGGGTGGCGACGTCCCACGGGGGGTCCCAGCCGGAGCGGCCGTGGCCGCGCAGGTCGACCGCGAGGACGCGGCGGTCGGGGAGGGCCGCGGGGGCGAGGTGGACGTAGCGGCGGCCGTGGCCCGTCACCCCGTGCAGGGCCAGGACGGGCTCGCCGTCCTCCGGACCGAAGGCGTGGACGTTGAGGCGCATGGCGCGCAGCCTAGGCGCCGGGGCGGCGCGATGCCGCCGCCCGCTACCCTTCCCGTGTGACGGACGGGCACCTCGGAGTGGGCGGCCGGCTGGCCAGCGGGCCCGCGGACGAGCTCGTCCGCGCGGGCTACGCCGGCGAGGCCGCGGCGGGTCCCGCGCTCGCCGAGGGCCTGTCCCGCTCGGATGTCGCCCACGCGATCCAGCTGGTCGAGTCGGGCTCGCTCGACGCCGAGCGCGGCGCCGCGCTCCTGCGCGGTCTGCTCGAGCTCGACGCGATCCCGCCGGCCGAGTTCCCGTGGGACCCTGCGGTCGGCGACGCCTTCCAGAACCGCGAGGCCGAGCTCACGCGCCGGGTCGGCACGGGCGCGGCCGGCTGGCTCAGCGCGGGGCGCCCGCGCCGCGAGCCCTTCCGGGTCGCGCTGCGGCTCGTGACGGCGACGGGGCTGGCCGCGGCGGCGGACCGCTTCGCCGAGATGGGGGATGCGCTCGCCGTCCAGGCCGAGCCCCTCGCGGGCTCCCTCGCCGCCGACTACACGTACCTGCAGCCGGCCCAGCCGACGACGGCCGGGCACCTGCTGCTCGCCTGGGCCTACCCGGTGCTGCGCAACGCCGAGCGCTATCGGCGCGTGCAGGGCGACTTCGCCGGCAGCGTCGCGGGGGTGGGGGGCAGCGCGGGCTCGCGCTGGCCGCTCGACCGCGAGCGCCTCGCGGCCCTGCTCGGGCATGACCGGGTCGAGGAGCACGCGAGGGACGCGATGTGGCAGTCCGACCCCTACCTGGTGGTCCTATCGGGCCTCGCGATCGGGGCCACGTCGGTGTCGCAGCTTGCGCAGGACCTCGAGATCTGGTGCAGCCAGGAGTTCGGGTGGGCCGAGCTCGACGACGCCCACAGCCGCGTCAGTGCACTGATGCCGCAGAAGAAGAACCCCTACGCCCTGGCCGTTCTGCGCACCTGGGCGGGGCAGGCCACAGGCGACCTGACGGCGGCCCTGACCACGATGCACACGGGCGCCGCCCGCACCGACCACTTCCACCTCCTCAACGGGCTGATCCCGCGGGCCCTCGACGAGGCCGAGCGGATGGGGGCCCTGGCCGCCGCCGTCGCCCGCGGCATGCGGGTCGACGCGGCCCGCATGGAGCGGAGCGCGCGCGAGGCGTTCGTGACGGCCGCGGACGTCGCCGACATGCTCGCCCAGACCACCGGCCTCGACTACCGCACCGCCCACCACGTGATCGGCCGCGTCGTGCGCGACCAGGTCGAGACGGGCGCCCCGATCGACGCCGCCGCGATCGCGGCGGCCGCCAACGAGATCGCCGGCGCCGAGGTCGCGGTCGACGAGGCCGCGCTCGCGGCCGCCTTGGACCCCGCCGCCTGCGCGGCCCTGCGCCCGCAGACGGGCGGCTCCGACCCGGCCGAGGTGCGCCGCATGTGCGCCGACGTGCGTGAGCGCTGCGCGGCCGTGCGGGCGTGGGCCGCCGAGGTGCGCGAGGCCGACACGCGGGCCGCGACGGCGCTGCGCGCGCGGGCCCGGGAGCTCGCCGGGGCATGACGACCCGACCCGCTACGGTGACCGCATGAGCGAGGCGCCGCTCGTCGGGATCATCATGGGCTCGAAGTCCGATTGGGAGACCATGCGCCACGCCGCGGATACGCTCGAGGCGCTCGGCGTGCCGCACGAGTGCGAGGTGGTCTCCGCGCATCGCACCCCCGACAAGCTGTTCGCCTACGCGGAGGCCGCGGAGGGCCGCGGCCTCGAGGTCATCATCGCCGGCGCCGGGGGCGCCGCCCACCTGCCCGGGATGTGCGCCTCGAAGACGCCGCTGCCCGTGCTCGGCGTGCCCGTCGAGTCGAAGGCCCTCAAGGGCCTCGACTCGCTGCTCTCGATCGCGCAGATGCCGGCCGGCATCCCGGTCGGCACGCTCGCCATCGGCCGCGCCGGCGCCGTCAACGCGGGGCTCCTGGCCGCCGCGATCGTCGGGCGCGGGCGCCCCGCAATCGGCGAGGCCGTGCGGGCCTGGCGCGCCGAGCAGACGGCGACCGTCCTCGCCGGCCCCGATCCGCGCGAGGCCTGATGCGCATCGCGATCCTCGGCGGCGGCCAGCTGGCGTGGATGCTGGCGCAGGCGGCGGAGCCGCTCGGCATCTCCGTGGCCGTGCTCGACCCGTCGCCCGACTGCGCGGCGGGTCGCATCGCCGACCACGTGGTCGCGGCCTACGATGACCCCGACGGGCTCGACCGGGTCGCCGCGGGCGCGGACGTCGTCACCTACGAGTTCGAGAACGTGCCGGCCGCCGCCGTCACGCGCCTCGCCGAGCGCGGCGTGCCGGTCCTGCCCTTCCCGGCCAGCCTCGCGGTGACCCAGGACCGCGCCCGCGAGAAGGAGCTCCTCGCCTCGCTCGACGTGCCCGTCGCGCCGTACGCCCTGATCGACGGCCCCGACGACGTGCCCGCAGCCCTCGCCGCCGTGGGGGCGCCGGGGATCGTGAAGACGCGCCGACTCGGCTACGACGGCAAGGGGCAGGTGCGCGTCGCGGCGGCCGACGACCTCGCCGGAGCCGTGGCTGAGCTCGGCGGCGCGGGCCTGATCTATGAGGGCCTCGTGCGCTTCGAGCGCGAGCTGAGCATCGTGGTCGCGCGCGGGGCGGACGGCGCGGTCGCCGCGCACCCGCCGGTCGAGAACGAGCACCGCGATGGCATCCTCGCCTGCACGATCGCCCCGGCCCCGGGCCTCGACGAGGCCCGGCGCGCGGCGTGCGAGCGGATCGGCATCGCCGTCGCCGAGGCGCTCGACCACATCGGCGTCCTCTGCGTCGAGCTCTTCGACACGCCCGACGGGATCGTGGCCAACGAGATCGCCCCGCGCGTCCACAACTCGGGCCACTGGACGATCGAGGGTGCGGTCACGAGCCAGTTCGAGAACCACGTGCGCGCCGTCTGCGGCCTGCCCCTCGGCGACCCGTCGGCCCGCGGCGCGAGCGCGATGGTCAACATCGTGGGCACCGAGCCGGACCTCGCGGAACTCCTCGCCGTTTCCGGTGCGCGCGTGCACCGTTACGGCAAGGCGCCGCGCAGCGGCCGCAAGCTCGCCCACGTGACCGTGGTCGCCGCGAACCAAGGTGACCTTGACGCGACGCTGGGGCGCGTGCGCGCCCTCGCGGACCGCGCGTGGGAGGCGTAGGCGGGTGGGCCGCATCAGCGGCCCACCCGGTATCGCCCTAGATCAGGCCCAGCTCCGTAACCGCGTCCTTCTCCTCGCAGAGCTCGGCGACGCTCGCGTCGATGCGCGGCTTCGAGAAGGCGTCGTGCTCGATGCCCTCGACGACCGTCCACTCGCCGTTCGCGCAGGTGCAGGGCAGGCCGCAGATGATGCCCTCGGCGATGCCGTACTGGCCGGAGGTGGGCACGCCCATCGAGACCCAGTCGCCCGCCGGGGTGCCGAGCACCCAGTCGCGCACGTGGTCGATGGCGGCGTTGGCGGCCGACGCGGCCGACGAGGCGCCGCGCGCCTCGATGATCGCCGCGCCGCGCTTCTGCACGGTCGGGATGAAGGTGTCCGCGACCCAGGCCTCGTCGCCGATCGCGTCCCACGCGCTCTGGCCCTTGACCTTGGCGTGCACGACGTCCGGGTACTGGGTGGCCGAGTGGTTGCCCCAGATGGTCATGTTGGTCACGTCGGCGACGGTGGTTCCCGTCTTCTGGGCGACCTGCGTCTTGGCGCGGTTGTGGTCGAGGCGCATCATCGCCGTGAAGCGCTCGTTCGGCACGTCGGGGGCCGAGTGCATCGCGATCAGCGCGTTGGTGTTGGCCGGGTTGCCGACCACGAGCACCTTGATGTCGTCGTCGGCGTGGTCGTTGATCGCCTTGCCCTGCACCGTGAAGATCGCGCCGTTGGCCTCGAGCAGGTCGCCGCGCTCCATGCCCTTCGTGCGGGGGCGGGCGCCGACCAGGAGGCCGACGTTCGCACCGTCGAACGCCTCGTTCGGGTCGTCGGTGCAGACGATGTTCGAGAGCAGCGGGAACGCGCAGTCGTCGAGCTCCATGGCCACGCCGTCGAGGGCGCCACGGGCCTGCGGGATCTCCAGCAGGCGTAGCTCCACGGGCGTGTCGGGGCCGAGCATCTGGCCGCTCGCGATGCGGTAGACGAGCGCGTAGCCGATCTGGCCTGCGGCGCCGGTGACGACGACCTTGACGGGACTGGGCATGGATTCCTCCGGGGAACGGGTCGAGGTTGGTAATCGTGCCAACACCATGGGATTCGGGCGGCGGCAGTCAACAGCCCATGATCGTCGCGCGCGCGTCCGTGCGGATGCCGTGCGCTTCCACACCGATGCGGTGCGCGCGTGGCCGGGCGCCCGGGCCAGCGGGGGCCTACGGTGACGCCCATGCCACGCGCGATCAGCCGACCGCTCCCCGCCACGGGCTATAGTGGGCTGGTCCCACTTTCCCCCGATGAGGAGGCGATGATGCCCGAGGCCCCCGGGACCATACGAACGGTCGACGGAAAGGGCCGCGTCGCCCTCGGCGCCGCGGCCGCCGGACGCACGGTGCAGGTCGAGGAGACGCCGGACGGTTTCGCTATCCGCTTCTGCCGCGTGATCCCCGAGAGCGAGGCCTGGCTGTGGGAGAACGAGGCGGCGCTCAAGCGGGTCCTCAAGGGCCTCGCGGAGGCCAAGGCGGGGGACGTGGTCCGGGACGTCGACCTGACCGAGCTCATCGCGCTCGCCGACGCCCTCCCGGACGACGGGGACTGAGGCGCTGGCGCCGCCCTTCGCCATCGCCTTCACGCCCTCGGCGCAGGCCGACCTCGAGGCGCTGCGTGCGGCGGCCGGGCAGGCGCGGTCGGCGCGGGCGAAGCGGGGCGCCCGCAAGAGCTCGAAGCAGCAGGGGCTGTACCGGCAGGTCGCGAAGGTGATCCGCTACCTGCAGGAGAACCCGCGTCATCCAAGCCTCCAGACGCACGCGTTCCACTCTCTGGAGCACCCCTTCGATTCGGCGGCGAAGGTCTTCGAGGCCTACGCGCAGAACCGCACGCCCGGGGCGCATCGCGTCTTCTGGTGCTACGGCCCGGAGGCGGGGATGATCACCATCCTCGCGATCACGCCGCACCCGTAGGCACGGCGATCGACGGCGCTACGCGCCGATCGCGGCGTGCACGCGCGCGGCGCACTTGCGCCCTTCGGCGATCGCCGTCACCACGAGGTCGGCGCCGCGGACGGCGTCGCCGCAGGCGAAGACGCCGTCCGCCTCGGTGGCGTAGCCGTCGACGGCGACGGTGCCGCGCTCGGTCAGGGCGGCGCCCGCCTGCGCGTAGACGGGGTCCTCCTCGGTGCCCGTGAAGCCGATCGCGAGCAGCACGAGGTCGACCTCGAGCCGCACCTCGCCGCCGGGGGCGGGGACGGGGTTGCGCACGCCGGTCTCCGCGTAGCCGGGGAACTCGACGCGGTGGCCGACGAGGTGGGTGACGCGCCCGGCCTCGCCCTCGAAGCCATCGGTGACGAACTGCCACTCGCGCGCGCCGCCCTCCTGATGGGCCGCGTAGGTGCGCAGCACGACCGGCCACTCGGGCCAGGTCTTGAGCGGCTCGCGCTCGCCCGGGGGCGTGGGGCCGTGCGCGATCTCGTGCACCTCGATCGCGCCCTCGCGGATCGCGTTGCCGAGGCAGTCGGCGCTCGTGTCGCCGCCGCCGAGGATCGCCACGCGCTTGCCCTTCGTGGTGATCTCGGGGCCCTCGACGGGCAGGCCGGCGACGCGCCGGTTCTGCTGCGCGAGGTACGCCATCGCGTAGTGGATGCCGTCGAGCTCGCGGCCGGGGATCTGCAGGTCGCGGTGGCGCTGCGCCCCCGTGGCGAGGACGACGGCGTCGACGCCGGCCCGCAGCTCGTCGAAGGAGAGGTCGGCGCCGACCGCGATCCCCGTCGCGAACTCGACGCCCTCGGCCTCCATCTGCTCGACGCGGCGGTCGATCAGGTGCTTCTCCATCTTGAAGTCCGGGATGCCGTAGCGCAGGAGGCCGCCGATCCGGTCGTCGCGCTCGAAGACGGTGACGGCGTGGCCCTCGCGGGCCAGCTGCTGGGCGCAGGCGAGGCCGGCCGGGCCGGAGCCGACGACGGCGACGCGGCGACCGGTGCGCCGCTCGGCGGGCTCGGGGCGGACCCAGCCCTCGTCGAAGGCCCGCTCGATGATCGCCAGCTCGACCTGCTTGATCGTGACGGGCTCCTGGTCGAGCGCGAGGACGCAGGCCTCCTCGCACGGGGCGGGGCAGACCGCCCCCGTGAACTCGGGGAAGTTGTGCGTGGCGTGCAGGCGGTCGATCGCCTCGCGCCAGTGGTCGCGCTCGACGAGGTCGTTCCACTCGGGGATCAGGTTGCCGAGCGGGCAGCCCGTGTGGCAGAAGGGCACGCCGCAGCCCATGCAGCGGCGCGCCTGCTCGCGCACCGGGCCCGCCTCGGCGGTCTCCTGCACGAACGCGTAGTCGCGCACGCGCTCCTCGACCGGGCGGTACGGCACGACCCGGCGCTGGATCTGGAGGAAGCCCCTCGGGTCAGTCACCGGCGATCGCCGCCTCGCTGTCTCTGGCCGCGCGCTCGGCGAGCACGCGCGCGTAGTCGTCGGGCATCACCTTCACGAAGCGGGCCAGGGCGGCCGGCCAGTTGGCGAGCAGGCGCTCGGCGACCGGGCTGCCCGTGCGCTCCGCGTGCTCGGCGAGGAGGGCCTTCAGGAGCTCACGGTCCTCGGTGGCCTCGACCGGCTCGAGCGACACGCTGGCCGGATTGACGCGGCTCTCGAAGCGGCCGTCCGCGTCGAGCACGAAGGCCATCCCGCCCGACATGCCCGCCGCGAAGTTGCGGCCGGTCGGTCCGAGCACCACGGCGACGCCGCCCGTCATGTACTCGCAGCCGTGGTCGCCGACGCCCTCGACCACCGCGGCGGCGCCGGAGTTGCGGACGCAGAAGCGCTCGCCGGCGCGGCCGCGCAGGAACGCGCTGCCCGAGGTGGCGCCGTAGAGGGCGACGTTGCCGACGTAGGTGGAGGTGGCGACGTCGTAGCCGGCGTCGTCCGCCGCCCTGACCACGATGCGGCCGCCCGAGAGTCCCTTGCCGAGGTAGTCGTTGACGGGGCCGGTCAGCTCGATCGTCGTGCCGGGCATCGCGAACGCGCCGAACGACTGGCCGCCGTGGCCGTGCACCCGCAGCGTGATCGTGCCGTCCGGCAGGCCCTCGGGGCCGACGCGGCGGGCGACCTCGCCAGCCAGCATCGCGCCGAACGTGCGGTTGATGTTGCGGATGCGGCGCTCGATCACGACCGCCGCGCCGTTCGCGAGCGCGGGCTCGGCCTCGGCGATGATCTCCGGGTCGATCTTGGCCTCGAGGGCGTGGTCCTGCGCGCGCGAGCGGATCGGCGCCGGCGCCCCGGGTTCGCGGGGGTGGGCGAGGATCGGCGCGAGGTCGAGGGCCTCCAGCCACACGGGACGATCCGGCCGCTCGCGCAGGAGGTCGCGGCGCCCGATCAGCTCGTCGACCGTGCGCACGCCGATCTCCGCCATCAGCTCGCGCAGGTGCTCGGCCACGAACAGGAAGTAGCGCACGACGTGCTCGGGGGTGCCGCGGAAGCGCTCGCGCAGGACGGGGTCCTGCGTGGCGATGCCGACGGGGCACGTGTTGAGGTGGCAGACGCGCATCATGATGCAGCCCGCCGCGATCAGGGGCGCCGTCGAGAACCCGAACTCCTCGGCGCCGAGGATGGCCCCGACGAGGACGTCGCGGCCGGTGCGCAGGCCGCCGTCGACCTGCAGCGCGACCTGGCCGCGCAGGTCGTTCATCACCAGCACCTCGTGCGCCTCGGCGAGGCCCATCTCCCACGGCAGGCCCGCGTGCTTGAGCGAGGAGAGGGGGGAGGCGCCGGTGCCGCCGTCGTGGCCGGAGATCACGATGTGCTCGGCCTTGGCCTTGGCCACGCCCGCCGCCACCGTGCCCACGCCGGCCTCCGCCACGAGCTTGACCGAGATGTCGGCGGCCGGGTTCACGCACTTGAGGTCGTGGATCAGCTGGGCGAGGTCCTCGATCGAGTAGATGTCGTTGTGCGGGGGCGGGCTGATCAGGCCCACACCCGGCGTCGAGTGGCGCA
>JAURLF010000208.1 GCA_030831375.1 Gaiellales bacterium
GCCCACGGCAGCCTCGACGTGGCGCAGGACCAGACGGACGCCACCGCCGAGGCGGGCGACGCGATCATCGAGCGCGGCATCACCGCCATCGACGTCGTGCGCGCGCTCGCGGCGCGCGGCTACGACGTCGAGGCCGAGCGCGTGCTGGAGATGACGCGCCAGCGGCTGTTCGGCGACCACCTGCAGACCTCCGCCATCTTCGACGAGGAGATGCGCGTCCTCAGCGCGTTGACCGACCCGAACGACTACGCGGGGCCCGGGACGGGCTACCGCCTGTCGGCAGAACGCCAGGCCGAGGTCGCGCGCGTGCGCCAGGAGCGCACCCACGCCGAGCTCCTCGCCGAGCAGGCGCCGCACGCAGGCTGCGTGATCCTCGAGGAGACCGGCCCCGCCGTGGCGCACCCCCGCCCCGACGAGGTCGTGATCGGCATCTCCCCCGCCTTCGGCCGCGACGTCTGGCTGACCCTGTCGGGCGTCACCGTCGGGGAGGCGCTGCGGCAGATGCTGGCCGGGATCGAGGAGGAGGGCGTGCACGCCCGCGTCGTGCGCGTCACGCACTCGCTCGACCTCGGCATGGTCGGCTGGACGGCCGCGAACCTGTCGGGCAGCGGCATCGCGCTCGGGATCCAGGGCAAGGGCACGGCGCTAATCCACCGTGCCGACCTGCCCACGCTCGCGAACCTGGAGCTGCTCAGCGTCGCCCCGCTGATCAGCGCGGACCTCTATCGGGCGCTCGGCCGCAACGCCGCCCGGCACGCGCGCGGCGACAAGCCGGCGCCGGTCATCCTGCCCGAGTCGAGCACGGCGATGGGCCCCCGCTACCACGCCAAGGTGGTGGCGCTGATCACCCGCGAGTCCGCGTGCCTGAGCCCGGGTGCGCCGCAGGAGGTGCGCGTCTCGTGGCCGGGCTGAGCTACCCCCTCGGCGAGCACCACCGCTCCGAGGTGCGCGCCCAGAGCGGCCGCGCCGCCGACGAGCTGACGGTCGAGGGCATCCGCGACGGACGCATCACCGCCGCCGACGCCGCCGTCGACCCGGAGACGCTGCGCCGGCAGGCCGACTTCGCCGCGGCGGGCGGCAACCCGCAGCTCGCGCAGAACCTGCGCCGTGGCGCGGAGCTCGCGACCTTCGCCGACGACGACGTCCTGCGCTTCTACGACGCCCTGCGCCCCGGGCGCTCCTCCGCGTCCGAGCTCGAGGCGATCGCCGCCGAGCTCGAGCGGGGCGGCGCGGCGCTGTGCGCCGCGCTCGTGCGGGAGGCCGCCGCCCAGTACGTGCGCCGCGGGCTGATCTCCTGACGTGGTCGTCGCGGGCGTCGACGTCGGCAACGCCACCACCGAGGTGGCGATCGCCCGGATCGGCCCGGGCCGCCCGCCCGAGTTCCTCAGCGTCACGCGCGGCCCGACGACGGGGGCGAAGGGGACCGCGGCCTGCGCCGACGGCGTCCTCGACCTGATCGACCGCGCCTGCCGCCGGCTCGGCGAGGAACCGGCGCGGATCCTGCTCGCGGACCTCCACCCCGTCGAGACGGGCCTGCGCGAGCTGTCGGCGGACGAGGAGCGCGACCTCGGCGGCGTCGCCGTCGCGCGTCCCGTCAGCGCCACGCCATCGGGCGTCGGCGCCGCCGCCGGCCGCCTCGTCGACCTCGACGGGCTCGCGGGCGAGCCGCTCGGCGAGCCCGTGATCCCGATCGTGCCCGCGATCGACTTCGACGAGGCCGCCGCCCGCCTGAACGACGCGCGCGCCCGCGGCTGGCGCGTGAGCGCGATCATCGCCACCGCCGACGACGGGGTCCTGATCGGCAACCGCGTCGACCGCGCGCTGCCGATCGCCGATGAGGTCACGGACGCCGCCGACCTGCCCCGCGGCGCCTGGGCGGCCGTAGAGGTCGCCCCACCCGGCGGCGCCGTCTCGGAGCTCGCCGACCCGCTCCGGCTCGCCGTGCTGCTGGCCCTCGACCCGGCCCGCGCCCGCGGCGCCCGCAACGCCGCGCGCGCCCTCGTCGGCCACCGGGCGGCGATCGCGGTGCGCGGCGAGGCAAGCGGCGGCGGCTCGACGCGCGATGCGGCACCGCTCGCCACGCTCGCCGACGGCTCGACGATCGCGGTCGAGGCGGGCACCGCCCCGCCGCCGCTCGGCCGGGTGCGCACGATCGAGGGGGTCGACGCGGCGCTCCTCGACGCTTTCTGGGCGCCGCTGCCCGAGCCCGGCGACGACGCGCGCCTCGCGCTGCGGCTGCGCGCCCGCCACGCCGTCGGCCTCGCGGTCCTCGCCGAGCGCTCGGGCCGCGACCTGGAGGACGCCCTCGCGGAGCGCGCCGGCTGCGAGGTCGTCGTCGTGGCCGCCGAGACCGCCGCCGCCGTCGCCGGCGCCTCCACCACGCCGGGGGCGGGCCACGCGCCGATCGTGATCGACATGGGCGGCGGCACCGTCGACCTCCACGTCGGGCTCGACGACGCCGGGCGCGCGGTCGCCGCCGCGGGCGCCGGGCACCTGGTGGACCGCATCTGCGGCGCCGTGCTCGGCGTCGACCACCTGCGCGCCGAGCAGGCCAAGCGCCTGCCCAGCGTCCACGTCGAGACGCCCTTCATCCTCCGCCACGAGGACGGCTCGCGCACGTTCCTCGAGCAGCCCGCCCCGGCCCGCGCGGTCGCGCACCTGTGCCTCGCCGAGCGCCGCGGCGCCTCGCTCGACCCGCTCGAGGCGGACCTCGCGCCCGAGGTCTGGGCGCGGCTCCGGCGCGCCGCCAAGCGCGACGTGATCGCCGGCAACCTGCGCCGCGCCGTCGAGGCCATCGGCGGGCTGCCCCGCGGCGAGCTCGCCGTCCTCGTCGGCGGCTGCGCGGAGGACCAGGAGGTCGTGGACGAGGTGGCGCTCGCGCTCGCCGACCTCGACCTCGCGATCGCGCGCGGCGACATCCTCGGCCGCCACGGCCCGCGCGCCGCTGTCGCCGTCGGCCTCGTGCTGCTGCACGCGGAGGCGGCATGAGCCCGCCCGCCGTCGTCCTCGCCGCCGACGACCCCGAAGTGGTGCGGCTCGTGCGCGCCGCATTCGAGGAGGAGGCCGTGCCGCTAGCCGTCGTGGCCACGACCGACGGGGCGACCGCGGCCGGCCACTCGCCCCTGGGGATCGGGCTCGGTCAGCGTGCGGGACGGATCGAGCTGGTGCTCGCCGCGGCCTCCGGCTCCCCCTACCTGGTCGGCGATGATGCGCGAATGATGGGACGCATCGCCGCGCGCCTCGCCGCCCGTCGGCCGCTCGGGGACCTCCCGTGAATCGGCGCGCGCTCGTCACCGGCGGGAGCTCCGGGATCGGCGCGGCGATCTGCCGACGCCTCGCCGCGGACGGCTGGCGGGTCGCCGTCGCCGGGCGCTCGCCTGAGCGCACCGCCGAGGTCGCCGACGAGGTCGGCGGCGTCGCGGTCCTCGGCGACGCCGAGGATCCGACCCACGACCCGGTCGCCGCGGCGGCCACGGCGCTCGGCGGTCTCGACTGCGCCGTCCTCAACGCGGGCGTGATCGCCGACCGCGACCTCGCGGGCACCGATACGGCGGACTGGCAGCGGCTGCTCGCCGTAAACGTGCTCGCCGTCCACCGCCACGCGCTGGCGGCCCGCGCTCCGCTCAGCGCGACGCGCGGCTCGATCCTGATCACGGCCTCGGATGCGGGCGTCTGGGGCGAACCCGCGATCGCCGGCTACTCCGTGACGAAGCGGATGGCCCTGCAGCTGATGCGATGCCTGGCCGCCGAATGGGGGCCCGACGGCGTGCGCGTGAACGCACTGTGTCCGGGCGACACGGCGCCGGGCATGGTGACCACCACCGCCGGGCGCCGGGCGCCGGGCGCGACGGACGACTGGCTGCCGCCGCCGCTCGGGCGAACCGTCGAGGCCGGCGACGTGGCGGGCGCCGCGGCGTTCCTCGTCGGCCCCGACGCCGGGGCGATTACCGGCGTCGGCCTGCTCGTCGACGCCGGCATGCGCGCGTCGACGAGCGGCTGGCGGATCGGGGCGGGCCGGTGAGCCTGCTCGTGGTCGGGACCGACGGGCCGGTCGCCCGCGCGCTCCGGGACGCGCCGCCGGCGGCGGACGCGTCGGCGATCGCCGACGCTGTGGCCGCGGGCGCCCCGTCCGAGCTGGCCGTCGTCGCCCTGCCCGCCCCCGCCGGGCCGGTTGGGGCGCTCGCGCCCGACGTCTTCGCCGACCTCCTCGAGCGGGCCTTGACCCCCGCCTTCACCGCGCTCGCGCTCGTCGCCCGCGCCGGGCGCCCCGTGCGGGTCGCGGTGGTCTGCCCCGCGGGCGCGCTCCTGCCGGATCATCTCGACGGCGCACGCGCTGTCGCCGGCGCCGGCCTCGCGATGCTCGCGGA
>JAURLF010000209.1 GCA_030831375.1 Gaiellales bacterium
CGCCGCGGTGCGGTCCGCCCGCCCGGCGACGCCGCCGCTCGTGCTCGTCGGCGAGGCGAAGGGCCCCGGTGACGAGGTCGACGAGCGCGTCCGCGCCCTCGGCCTCGCGGGGAGCGTGCGCCGCATCGGCTACGTCGAGGACCACGACGCCCTGCGCGAGCTCTACGCCGCCGCCGGCGTCTTCGCCTTCCCGTCGGTGTACGAGGGCTTCGGGCTGCCGGTGGCGGAGGCGATGGCCTGCGGCACTCCCGTCCTCGCAGCGGACGCCACGGCGCTGCCCGAGACGGCCGGCGACGCAGCCGTCCTCGTCGACCCCCTGTCCGTCTCGGCGATCAGCGCGGGCCTCGAGCGGCTGCTCGACGACGCGGCTCTCCGCGAGGCGTGCCGGCGGGCCGGGCTCGAGCGGGCCCGTGAGCTCTCCTGGGACGCGGCCGCGGAGCGCTACCTCGCGGTCTGGCGCGACGTCGCCGCCGAGGCGCCCGCGCCGCGGCGCGCGGTCCGGCCCGTCGCCGCCGGCCGCCCCGCCAAGGTGGTCGCGGCGGTCACGTCGACCGGGCAGGCCGACGACGTCCCCGCCGCCGTCGAGGGCCTGCTCGCGCAGGGCCTCGGCGACGAGCTGGCCATCGTCGTCGTCGCCAACCGCCCCGGCGACGGCACGGCCGAGCTGGTGCGCGAGCGCTACCCGCAGTGCGTCCTCGTCGAGCAGCCCGACACCCGCTCGTACGCCGAGAACCAGGCCGTCGCCTTCGCCGCCGCCCCCGGCGAGCATCTCGTGATCGTCAACCCGGACGCGGTCGCGCAGCCCGGCTGCCTCGCGGCCCTCGTCGCGTTCATGGACGCGCACCCCGCCTGCGGCGTCGTGGCGCCCGTCCTGCGCAACCTCGACGGCAGCTACCAGGAGGCCGCGCGGCGCTTCCCCGAGCCCGTCGGCTCCACGCTCCGCCGCACGCCGCTCCGGCGCCTCATGCCGCCTGAGCGGCACGCCGCCTCGCACTACCTCGGCGAGCCCGCGGCGGCCCGCGCCGTCGACTGGTCGCTCGGCGCGTTCCTGATGATCCGCCGCGCCGCCTGGGACGACGTCGGCGGCTTCGACGAGGCGTTCGCGCCGCTCTACGTCGAGGAGATCGAGCTGCAGTGGCGCATGTGGCAGCGCGGCTGGGAGGTCTGGCAGGAGCCGGCCGCGGAGGTCGTGCACGCGCACCAGGCCGCCTCCGACGGCCCGTTCTTCGACCACCGCACCGTCTGGCACCTGCGCAACGTCGCGCGCTTCATCCGCCGCCACCCGACCGTGCTCGCCGGGCAGGCGCCGGGCCTCGCCCCGTCCGAGCGCCCTCAGACGAGCGAGCGGTAGAGCTCCGCGTAGAGCGCGGCGGCGCGCTCCCACGTCGCCTCGGCCGCGCGGGCCCGGCCGAGCGGCACCAACGCGTGTGCGCGCGCGACCGCCTCGTCGATGCCGGCGGCGATCGAGCGCGGATCGAGCGGCTCGACGAGCACGGCGGCGTCGCCCGCGGTCTCGGGCAGGGCCCCCGTGCGCGCGCAGACGACGGGCGCACCGGCCGCGAACGCCTCGAGCACCGGCAGCCCCGACCCCTCGTGCAGAGACGGCACGGCGACGCAGGCCGCGCCGCGGTAGAGGGCGCGCAGCGCGCGGTCGTCGACGTGGCCGAGCCGCACGATCCAGTCGTCGGCGGGGAGGCCGTCCGCGCCCCAGCCGTCGGCCCCGACGAGCACGAGCCGCTCGGCCGCGCCCGCCGTGCGGCGGCGGCGCATCGCCTCCGCGAGCCGGCCGAGGTTCTTGCGCGGCTCGGGCGTGCCGACGGCGAGGACGTACGGTCCGTCGACGGGCGCGGGCTGGGGGTCGTCGGCCGACCAGAAGGAGTCGACGCCGTTGGGGATCACGCGGACCCGCGCCGACGCCTCGGGCGCGAAGGCGGCGAGGTCGGCGGCGGTGTCCTCGGAGACGGCCACGATCGCGGTGGCGGCCGCGACGATCCGACGCAGGGTGCGGCGCGTGTACGCACGGTTCCACCTCGACAGGGTCTCCGGGTGGCGCACGACGGCGAGGTCGTGGACGGTGACGACGACGGGTGGCGCACCGGCCGCGAGCGGGCCGCGGGGGAGGGGCTCGTGGAGCACGTCGGCGCCGCGTGCCTTGGCCTCGCGCCGCGCGCCGCGCGGATGCCACGCGAGGTCCTGGCGCAGGGCCAGCGTGCGCCGCGAGACGCCGCCGGGCGCAGGCGCCGGGCCGAGCCCGATGCGCACGAGGTCGACGTCGGGGTGCGCGTCGAGCGCGTCGGCGAGGGCGAGCGCCGTGCGGGCCACGCCGGCGCGGCCGAGGCGCGTCGCGGACAGGTCGAGCGCGACCCGGACCGGCCGCGCGGGCCCGCTCATCCCCGCGTCTGCCCCGAGCCGATCACGACGTACTTCGTCGTGGTCAGGTCCTCGAGGCCGATCGGGCCGCGCACGTGCAGGCGCGCGGTCGAGTTGCCGACCTCGGCGCCCATGCCGTACTCGCCGCCGTCGGTGAAGCGCGTCGACGCGTTGACGTAGACGCAGGCGGAGTCGACGCCGTCGACGAAGCGCCGCGACGCCTCGATCGAGTCCGTCACGATCGCCTCCGAGTGGCCGGTGGAGAAGCGGTCGATGTGGTCGAGCGCCTGGTCGAGGTCGTCGACGACCCGCACGGCCATCACGAGGTCGAGGTACTCGGTCGCCCAGTCGGCCTCCGTCGCCTCCGCGATGGCGAAGCCGGCGGCCGCACGGGCCCGCTCGTCGCCGCGCAG
>JAURLF010000210.1 GCA_030831375.1 Gaiellales bacterium
GGCGTGGGTCGCGCGCCGGCCCGTCGACCGCAGCCCAGCCGACGCCGCCCGCTAGGGGCGGGCCCCGGCCGGGGCCGCGCATCGCGTGCAGAGCTGCGGCGACGAGACCTGCGCACCCCTTCACGGCGTCGACGCGCGCGAGCTCGCCGACCTCACCTGCGTCTGGCTCGCGAAGGCGGGCGCCGCGAGCGCGGCGCCCGCCGCCCGCTCACAGGGACGCGCTGAAGACCCGCTCGAGCTCGGCCTCGCCGATCGCGAGCGGCGCGCAGGCCAGGAGGCGCTGCTGCAGCATCGCCCCGGCCACGAGGTCGGGGATGTCGTCGGCCGTGTAGCCGACCTCCGTGATCGTGGTCGGGCAGCCGATGTCGGCCATCAGCTGCCGCGTCGCGCGGGCCAGCGCGTCGTGGTCGTCGGCGGCCACCGGCTGGCCGGTGAGGAGCTCGGCGGCGCGCCGGCAGCGCTCCGGCACGGCCGCTTCGACGAGCGCGAACGCGGCGGGCGCCGTGATCGCGCAGGCCAGCCCGTGCGGCACGAACTTCGCCTCGCCGGGATAGCCCGGCGGCGACCAGGCGTGCTTGAGGCCCGCGATCGGGTACGAGCAGGCGTGCGGCACGTGGACGCCCGCGTTGCCGAAGCCGATGCCGGCCGCCATCGCGGCGAGCATCATGCCCTCGCGCGCCTCCAGGTCGGAGCCGTCGGCGACGGCGCGGCGCAGGTGCCGGCCGACCAGCTCGATCGCCCGCTCGACCCACACGTCCGCCATCGGCGCGGCGCCCTGGTAGTTCGGGCGCTGGGCCGGCGAGGCCGGCTTCGGGCGCTCCGTGTACGGGATCGAGGTGTACGCCTCCGCCGCGTGCAGCAGCGCGTCGATCCCCGACGCCGCCGTCACGCCGGCCGGCAGGCCGAGCGTCAGGGCCGGGTCGCAGAGCGCGACGCGCGGGCGCAGGAACGGGTGCGCGATGCCGGTCTTGACGCGCTCGGCCTTGAGGTCGAGCACGGCGACCGCGGTCACCTCGGAGCCGGTGCCGGACGTCGTCGGCACGGCGATCACGGGCATGATCGGCCCGGGCGGGACGCGCGCGCCGCCGAGCGGCGCGTTGATCCAGTCGCGCAGGGGCCCGCCGTGCGTGGCGATCAGGGCCGCCACCTTGGCCGTGTCGAGCGCGGAGCCGCCGCCGACGCCGAGGACGCCGTCGACACCGGCGGCGATCGCCGCGTCGGCGGCCTCCTGCATCGACGCCTCGGTCGGCTCGCCCGTCGGCACGGCGTGCACGACGACCTCGATGCCGTCGGCGCGGACCGCGTCGGCGATCGGGTCGACGATGCCGCTGTCGGCGAGGAAGCGGTCGGTGACGAGCAGCGCGCGCGTGACCGCGTGCTGCTTGAGGTGGTGGCCCGCCTCGAGCGCCGCGCCCGCGCCGAGCGCGATCGCGGGCATGAACAGGACGCTGACGGTCTCGCGGCCGCTCACTTCACACCTCGCAGCCGATCCTCGTAGGAGTCCCACTCGTCCTTGCCGAGGACGCCGTTGATCTCGTCGAACGGCATCATCCGGTGGACGATCCCGGTCGTCGAGCCCTCCGCCCTCAGCTGCGCCGCGAGGTCCTTCGTGGACTGGGCGGCCGCGAACAGGGTCGACGAGGGGTAGATGACGAGCCCGAAGCCGAGCTCCTGGAAGCGCTGCGCGCCGAGGTCGGGCGTCTTGCCGTGCTCGGACACGTTGACCATCAGGACGGCGTCGATGCCGCCGGAGGCGATCGCCCTGAGGTCGTCCTCGGAGGTGGGGGCGTCGATGAAGATCACGTCCGCGCCCGCGTCGGCGTACATCCGCGAGCGGGCGATCGCGTCGTCGAGGCCCGTCACCGCCGTCGCGTCGGAGCGGGCGATGATGACCGTCCCCGGGTCGCGGCGGGCGTCGAGGGCGGCGCGCAGCTTGACGACCATCTCGTCGGCCGGGATCACCTTCTTGCCCTCCATGTGCCCGCAGCGCTTCGGGAACACCTGGTCCTCGAACTGGATCGCCGCGGCGCCCGCGGCCTCCAGCTCGCGCACCGTGTGGATCACCTGCGGCACCTCGCCGTAGCCCGTGTCGGCATCGGCGATGACGGGGACGTCGACCGCGTTCGTCATGCGGCGCAGGTGGTCGACCATGTCGGTCAGCGTCGTGATCCCGAGGTCGGGCAGGGCGAAGGCCGCCGCCGAGGCGGCGTAGCCGCCCCGGTAGACGGCCTCGAAGCCCGCCTGCTCGAGCAGGCGCGCCGTCAGCGCGTCGTACGCCCCGGGCGCGACGAGGATCTCGCCGCTCTGCAGCCGCTCGCGCAGGCCCACGTCAGTCCCTCAGGGGCGAGACGCCGTCGATCCACACGATCACGCGGGAGAACAGGCCCGCGTCGTCGAACGTGAAGAAGTTGCAGGTCGTCACGTGGTCGGGGGAGCCGTCGGTCTTGACGTGCGGGCACGACTGCTCCGTCGACGCCCTCCCGGCCGCCTCGTCGACGACGAGGTTCGTGATGTTGTGCTCGATGTGCGAGTAGTCGCCGAAGAAGTTCCCGAACATCTGGCGGATGCCGTCGTGCCCCTCGAACGTGATGTGGGCGGACTGGATCGTGAACGTGGCGTCCGGCGCGAAGAACGCCAGCGCCCCCTCCATGTCCTTGCGGTCGACGGCGTCGAAGTAGGCGCCGGGCGCGGCCGACAGGTGCGCACGGTCGTTCCCGAGGCCCATCAGACCTGCCACTCGGCGTCGGTGACGGGGAACACGTCGGGCGACTTGGCGCCCTCGCGCTTGTAGATCATCATCTTGCGGCGGAACTCGCAGATGACCTCCTTGCGCTGGTTGAGGCCGCGCGTGCGGATGCCGACGATGCCGACGTAGGGGCGGCTCGACGACTCGCGCTTCTCCAGCACCTCGGACTCGCACCAGATCGTGTCGCCGACGAAGACGGGGTTCGGCAGGCGGATGTCGTCCCAGGCGAGGTTCGCCATCGCGTTCTCCGACACGTCCGTCACGGACAGGCCCGTGACGAGGGCCACGGTGAAGGCCGAGTTGACGAGCACCTTCCCGAACGGCGAGGCCTCGCCGAAGGGGTTGTTGAAGTGGACCTGGTTCGTGTTCAGCGTGAGGTTCGTGAACCAGATGTTGTCGGTCTCCGTGACCGTGCGGCCGAGGCGGCTGCGGTACACGTCCCCGACCTCGAAGTCCTCGTAGAAGCGGCCTTCCCAGCCCTTGACGACGCCCATGTGCTCGTGACCTCCTGGTCGGTTCTCTCGTTGGGTTTCGCGGCTACCCGCGCTGCGGTCGGATCTCGGTGAAGACGTCGAGCGGGCACAGGGCCGACACGACGGGGTGGGGGATGTCGACGACCTCCGAGATCCTCAGGTCGACGGTGGCCGAGCAGAGCACGTACGCCTGCTCGGGGCTGAGCCCGGCCTCGTCGCCGAGCCAGCGGATCATCAGCGCGATCGCGTTGCGCGCGCAGAGGGTCAGGTCCATCGGGTGCACGGCGCCCTCGCCGTCGATCGGCAGGCCCGTGGTGGAGACGTGGCGGCGCGCCCGGAAGGCGGGCTCCGTCGACTCGACGAGCGGCGTCAGCGGGCGGTGGCGCACCTCGCGCCGCGGCGTGACGCGGATCCGCGCCTGGCCGTGGCACTCGATCGCGGTCCCGCAGACCTCGCCGTCGCCCTGCGAGAAGTGGATGTCGCCGAGGGACAGCATGGCGCCCGGCACGTCGACGGGGAAGAACACCCGCGAGCCGGAGCGCACCTGCATCACGTCGAGGTTGCCGCCGAGCTCGCGCGGCGGGATCGTGCGCGCGCCCGTCGAGGCGTAGGGCTCGAGCACGGGCGCGGCGCCGTCGGGCGACGGCGGCAGCGCGGCCTCGCCGACCGCGGCCTCGCGCGCCGTCCACTCGGCGAGCCGCGCGGGCGACGGGGCGACGCCGATCACGCCGATGAAGGCGTCCTCGGGGATCGCGACGCCCGGCATGCGGCCGCTCGTCGCGAGGCCGTCGTGGAGGCCCCAGGTGACGAGGTACGGGTCGGGGAAGCGGTCGGCGAGCAGGCCGAAGCCGGGGATCACCGGGGTCGAGCCGAACGTGTCGGTGCGCACCTCGAGCACCTCGACCTCGAGCACGTCGCCCGGCTCGGCGCCCTCCACGTAGATCGGGCCCGTCATCGGGTGGTTGCGCCCGAAGTCCATCAGCGGCAGGTCCGCGTCGACCGTCGTGGGCACGACCTGGCCGTCGAGGCCGTCGCGGCAGTCGACGACGATCTCGTCGCCGGGCTGCACGACGAGCGCGGGCTCGAGGTCGGGGTGCCAGCGGTTGTGGCCCGTGTCGGGCAGCTCGGCGAGCGGCCGGCGCACCGGCGGGTCGAGGCGGTGCTCGGCCATCAGTCGCCCACGAGCTCCCAGATGCGGTCGGCGGCGTGCCGGCACCAGCGCCGCTCGATGTCGGACCAGGTCCGCGGCGCGACGAGGTCGTGCACCGACAGGAGCAGCACGATCCCGCCGGAGCGGTCGCGGACGGCGGTCACGATCTGCGCCTTCATGCCGCCGAAGAGCTCGAGCATCGCCTGGAAGCCCGGGTCGTCCGTGGCCGCGACGCAGTCGTCCTGGGCGACCTGCTCGGCGCCGGCCTGCATGGCCAGCACGACGGGCTGCGTCGACATGTCGAGGGTGGGGGTGTCGCGGATCGAGGCCGCGCCCGCGCCGAGCCACTCGTGGGCGACGGGGAAGACGGCGTCGTCGGCCTCGAGGCGCACGGTCACGCGCTGCACCTCGAGGTCCTCGCCGAGCTCCTCGAGGATGGCGGCGACGAGGGACTCCGTCTCGGCCGCGCTCATTGGCGCCACTCCAGGGTGTCGTCGCGGGTCGCCTCGTCGAGGGCGGCGAGGAGGTCGGCGGGCAGGGGCTCGTCGAAGGCGGGCAGCACGTCGTCGAGCTGGTCGGCGCTCGACGCGCCGAGGATCGGCGCCGTCACCGCGGGCTGGGCGAGCACCCAGCCGACGGCGACGCGGGCCGGCTCGAGGCCGGCCTCGTCGCAGAGCGCGAAGACGCGCTCGGCGCGGTCGAAGGCGGCGTCGTTCCAGTAGCGGCGCCGGTACGTGTCGCCCGTCATGCCCGGCAGGGAGAAGCGGCCCGCGGGCGGCTCCTCGTCGGGGCGCCGGCCGCGGTGCTTGGCAGTGAGGAAGCCCCCGGCGAGCGGGTTGTACGGGATCACGCCGAGGCCCTCCGCCTGCGCGAGCGGCAGGATCGCGTGCTCCGGGTGGCGGTGCAGCAGGTTGTAGCGGGGCTGCAGGCAGCGGAACCCGTCGACGCCCATGCGGGCCGCCGCGATCTGCGCCCGGGCGGTCGCGACGGGCGAGAAGTTGCACGAGCCGCCGAACAGGATCTTGCCCTCCCGCTTGAGGTCGTCGAGGACGTCGAGCGTCTCCTCGACGGGCGTCTGCGGGTCCATCTGGTGGACCTGGAAGAGGTCGATCCAGTCGGTCCTGAGCCGCCGCAGGCTCGCCTCGACGGAGCGGCGGACGTGCAGCCGGCCGTTGCCGCGCTGGTGCGCCGCCGGCCCCATCGGGAAGTGGCACTTCGTGGCCAGCACGACGTGGTCGCGGCGCCCCTCGAGGATGCGCCCGACGATCTCCTCCGTGAGGCCGTTGGTGGCGATGTCGGGCGGCACCGGGTAGGCGTCGGCCGTGTCCACGAACGTGACCCCGGCCTCCAGCGCGCGGTCGACGATCCGCGTCGCCTCGGCCTCATCGGCCTGGCGGCCGAACGTCATCGTGCCCAGGCACGCGCGCGAGACGCGCAGGCCCGTGCAGCCGAGGTTGGTGGTCTCCATGGCGGGCGCGGCCGAGTCGGGCTAGGCGTTGTGGACGCGCTCGCCCTGGAGGAACCGGATCACGATGTCCGCGGACAGCTCGGGCTCCTCCATCAGGTTCGTGTGGCCCGAGCCCTCCACGATGTACATCTCGGAGCCCGCGATGTTCTCGTGGATCCAGCGCGCGCCGGCGCCGTCGGGGCCCGCCTCGATCGGGGTCAGGCAGTCCTCCGAGCCGACCATCACGAGCGTGGGCGCCGTCACCTTGGCGGCGTACGGGCGCAGGTCCATGTCGCGCATCGCGGCGCAGGCGCCGGTGAAGACGGGCACCGAGCAGTTGCGGTCGAGGACCTGCTGGATCACGCCGACCGTCTCCTCGCCCGCGGGCGTGTCGAGGAACGTCCGGCTCAGGCACTTGGTGGCGATCTCCTGCGCGAGGCCGCGGCCGCCCATGCCCTGCGCCTCGGCGAGCGCCGCCCAGACGTCCCAGTGGGCGCGCGCCATGTAGTCGGACTTGGCCATCGGGCAGTCGAGGATCAGGCGGTCGATGTACTGCGGGTGGCGGCCGGCGAAGGCCAGGGCGACCATGCCGCCCATCGAGGTGCCGTGCACGTGCGTCTTCTCGATGCCGGCGTCGTCGAGGACCGCGGCGAGGTCGTCGGCCCAGAGGTCCATGTCGTAGTGCTGCTCGGGGCGGTCGGACAGGCCGTAGCCGCGCAGGTCCATCTCGATGACCTTGAAGTGCGGCGTCATCAGGTGCGTGACGAAGCCGAAGTTCTCGTGGGCGAAGCCCGCGCCGCCGATCTGCAGCAGGTGCTGCTCGCCGTCGCCGTGGACGTCGTACCAGATCTTGACGCCGTCGATCTCCACGTGGGACATGGTCCTCTCCTCCGTCCGGGGGTCCGCCGCGAGCCTAGTACGAGCGCGGCATCTTCAGCACGTGCTGGCCCAGGAAGGCCAGCACCAGGTTGTTGTTGATCGGCGCCGTCATGTACAGGCGCGTCTCGCGGAACTTGCGCTCCACGTCGTACTCCTCGGCGAAGCCGAAGCCGCCGTGCGCGTCGAGGCAGGCGTTGGCGGCCTGCCAGGAGGCCTCCGAGGCGAGCAGCTTCGCCATGTTGCCCTCGGCGCCGCACGGCTCGCCCGCCTCGAACAGCTCGGAGGCGCGGCGGCGCATCAGGTCGGCCGCCTCGACGGCGGCGTAGGCGCGCGCGATCGGGAACTGGACGCCCTGGTTGGCGCCGATCGGGCGGCCGAACACCTCGCGCTCCGTGGCGTACGCGGCGGCCTTCTCGATGAACCAGCGGCCGTCGCCGATGCACTCGGCGGCGATCAGGATGCGCTCCGCGTTCATGCCGTCGAGGATGTACTTGAAGCCCATGCCCTCCTCGCCGACGAGGGCGTCGGCGGGCAGCTTGAGGCCCTTGATGAAGACCTCGGTCGTGGCGTGGTTCATCATCGTGCGGATCGGGCGCGCGTCGATCGCGTCGCCCGCCTCGCGCAGGTCCACCAGGAACGTGGACAGGCCCCACCACTTGGGCTTGCCCTCGACGGGCTCCGACGTGCGCGCCAGGAGCAGCATCATGTCCGAGTGGAAGAAGCGGCTGGTCCAGATCTTCTGGCCGTCGACGACCCACGAGCCGTCCGGCTGCTCGACCGCGCGGGTGCGGATCGCCAGCGAGTTCGAGCCCGCGTCGGGCTCCGTCACGCCGAAGGCCTGCAGGCGGATCTCACCCGACGCGATGCCGGGCAGGTAGGCCTGCTTCTGCTCCTCCGAGCCGTGGCGGAGGACGGTGCCCATGATGTACATCTGGGCATGGCAGGCGCCGGCGTTGCAGCCCGAGTGGTTGATCTCCTCGAGGATGATCGCGGCGTCGGACTCGCTGAGGCCGCCGCCGCCGTACTCCTCGGGGATCAGCGCGCCCAGCCAGCCGTCCTCGGACAGCCGCGTCACGAAGGCGGTCGGGTACTCCTGCTCGCGGTCCAGCTCCCGCCAGTACTCGCCGGGGAACTCGCTGCAGAGGGCGGCGACGCCCTCCCTGATCATCGCTTCGCGCTCCTGCGCTTCGGTCATGGCCATGGCGGGGATCCTATTCGGAGAAACCTACGGACGGCAAATGTTCACCCCGCTGATCGCACGGGCCCGCCGTCGCGGACGATCCCCCGCGCATCCCCCCCGCGCGGACCGGCCCGGTGCCGGTAGGGTGCCGGCACCCGACGCGCGAAGGGAGCGACGATGAGCGATGAGCTGTTCGAGACCGGCCTGAGGATCCGCAAGGAGGTCCTCGGCGAGGCGTACGTGGAGCGCTCGCTGGCGCAGGCCGACGAGTTCTCGCAGGACTTCCAGCGGCTGGTGACCGAGTACTGCTGGGGCGCCGGCTGGGGCCGCTCCGCGCTGTCGAAGCGCGACCGCTCGCTGATGAACCTCGTGATGATCGGCTCGCTCAACCGCATGCACGAGTTCCGGCTGCACCTGCGCGGGGCGATCACCAACGGCGTCACGAAGGCGGAGATCCAGGACGCCCTGATCCAGCTCGCGATCTACGCGGGCATCCCCGCCGGCGTCGAGGGCTTCCGGATCGCGCGCGAGGTCTTCGCCGAGTGCGAGGCCGAGGGCGTCGAGGTGCCGTGACCCGATGAGCGCGGAGACTCCCGACCACGTCGCGATCACGAAGGTGCGCTGCCGCTCGCTCGGCGGGCTCGCCGCCGAGCTGACCGTCAAGGACCACGCGCCCGTGGTGGCCGACGAGCCGCTCGACTTCGCCCTCGGCGGCCTCGCCGGCACGGACACCGGCTGGACGCCCGTCCAGTACCAGCTGGCCGCGCTGATCTCGTGCGCCAACGTCGCGATCCAGCTGACCGCGCAGGACCAGGGCTTCGCCCTCGACGGGCTCGAGATCCGCGCGCAGTCGGACCTCGACCTGCGCGGGCTGATCGACGGCGACCCCGACCGCCAGCCCGAGTTCCTGCACGTCGGGGTCGAGTACCGGATCGCGACCGCGGAGGGCGCCGAGCGGATCGAGGCGCTCGCCGTCGAGTCGGACCGCCGCTGCCCGCAGCTCGGCCTCTTCCACCGCGCCCGCATCCCGATGACCCAGGTCTGGACCCGGGACGGGGAGGAGGTCTGGAGCTGCCGGACGGACGCGGCGTGACGGTCGCCGTCGTCGAGGGCGACGCCCGCGACCTCGCCGGGCTGCGCGACGCCTTCCTGGCCCTGCACGCCCACCAGCTCGTCATCAGCGCCGTGCCGGTGATCGCCGACCCCGAGCGGGCCTGGGCCGAGCGGCTCGCCACCTACCGGCGCGCCTTCGCCGACGGCGAGCCGCTCCTGCGGATCGCGCGGGACGGGGAGCGCGTGGTCGGTTACGCCATGGCCTTCGAGCACGCGGGCACGGACGACACGTTCGCGCTCGCGCCGCGCTACGGCGAGCTCTACACCCTGATCGTGGTGGCCGACCGCCGCGGCGAGGGCGTGGGCACGCTGCTCTGCGACGCCGTCGACCGGGCGCTCGCGGCGCGCGGCATCGACCGGCTGGTGATCGCCACGATGGCCCGCAACGCCGACGCGATCCGCTTCTACGAGCGGCGCGGTCTCGTGGTGGGCGAGGCGCTCCTGTACCGGCTGCCGCAGGCCGGCGGCTGAGCCCCGGGCTACGGCGCGTTGAAGTTCGCGTGCGACGCCATCCGCCACCCGTTCGGGGTGCGGACGAAGGTGGAGATGCGCGGCGCCGGCCGCGTCGAGTAGGCGACGCCGTCGATCGTCTCCGAGGTCACGACGACGTAGCGGGCGACGAGCAGGCCGCCCGTGCGCGTGACCTTGAAGCCGGACAGCGCGTAGTCGGCGATCCGGATCGAGCTCGCGAACGACGCGATGTACTGGTTGCGATTCGCGCCCGAGCCGTTCGCGCGCTGCACCTGGAAGGCGGGCGACAGGAACGACCGCAGCTCGGCCGGCTCGCCCTCCACGAGCAGGGCCCAGAAGCGGTTCACGAGGCGCTTCCCCAGCTTCAGGTTCGCGGCCTGCTGGGCCGCCGTGGCGCGCTCGGCGGGCGCGGACTGCGCGGCACCCGCCGCGGCGGGGGCGGCGGCGAGGGCGAGGGCGAGGGCGGCGAGGAGCGGGGCGATGCGGCGCATGCGCCGAGCCTAGACGATCGCGACGTCGCGGGCCGGGTGGTCCTCCGGACCCGCTACCCGCCCCAGATGCCGCAGGTGATGCCGCCGTCGACGTTGAGCTCGAGGCCGGTCACCCAGCTGGCCTCGTCGGAGGCCAGGTAGACGAAGGCGTTGGCGTGGTCGAGGGGCTCGCCCATGCGGCCGAGGGGGTGCAGGCCGATCGCGAAGCGGCGGCTCGCGTCGGGGTCGTCCTGCGCGTCGAAGTAGCCGTCGATCATCGGCGTGTTCGTGAAGCCCGGGCAGACGCAGTTGGCGCGGATGTTCTGCTTGGCGCCGTCGAGGGCCATGCACTTCGTGAGCATGATCAGGCCCGCCTTCGAGGCGCAGTAGGCGGCGTCGGCGGGGATCGCCCACTGGCCCGCCATCGACGCGGTGGAGAGGATCGAGCCGCCGCCGCGGGCGGCGAGGTGGTCCCACGCCTCCTTCGCGCACAGGAAGACGCTCTTGAGGTTGGTGTCGAGCTCCTTGTCCCACTCGTCCTCGGTCAGGTCCATGACCGACCCGACGATCGTGACGCCGGCGTTGCAGACGAGCACGTCGAGGCCGCCGAATCGCCCCGCCGTCTCCTCGACCACGCGCGCGATCGAGGCGCGGTCCGTGACGTCGATGCCGAGGCCGATCGCGGCGGGGCCGATCAGGTCGGCCGTCTCCTGCGCGGTCTCCGCCTTGAGGTCGGCGGCCGCGACCTGCGCGCCCTCCTCCGCGAAGCGGATCGCCGTCGCCCGGCCGATCCCCGAGCCCGCGCCCGTGATCAGCGCCACCTTGCCGTCCAGCCTGCCCGCCATCGTCCCCTCCTCAAGGGTCGTCGTCGGGGCAATCGTGGCGGGCCCGGGCGAATCTGGCAAGGAGCGGAGGATTTGCGGAGCGGGCGGCAGCGGCCGTACGATCCGCCCGTGGCACCGCGCACCGCGATCGCGAAGATCTGGGACGAGCACCTCGTCGACGACGACCTGATCTTCTGCGACCTGCACCTCGTGCAGGAGGTGTCGAGCCCGCAGGCCTTCGACGAGCTGCGGCTCGGCGGCCACGGCGTGCGCCGTCCCGACCGCACCATCGCGACCGCCGACCACTCGGTGCCGACCGCCGATCGCGGCCTGCCGATCGTCGACGACATGGCGCGCCTGCAGGTGGCGGCGCTCGAGCGCAACGTCGAGGAGTTCGAGATCCCGATGCGCCCGTACCGCTCGCTCGGCCAGGGCATCGTCCACGTCATCGGCCCGGACCTCGGCCTGACGCAGCCCGGCATGACGATCATGTGCGGCGACTCGCACACGTCGACGCACGGCGCGTTCGGCGCGCTCGCCTTCGGCATCGGCACCAGCGAGGTCGGCCATGTCCTCGCCACGCAGTGCCTCGTGCAGAAGGAGCAGCCGACGATCCGCGTCAACTTCGTCGGCCGGCGCGGCTTCGGCGTCACCGCGAAGGACCTGGTCCTCGCGATGATCGGCCAGATCGGCACCGCCGGCGCGACCGGCCACTTCGTCGAGTACGCCGGCGAGGCGATCCGCGGCCTCTCGATGGAGGGCCGGATGACGGTCTGCAACATGACCGTCGAGGCGGGCGCGCGCGCCGGCCTCGTCGCCGCGGACGACACGACGTTCGCGTACCTCGAGGGCCGCCCCTGCGTGCCGGACGACTGGGACGCCGCGGTCGCGCGCTGGCGCCGCTACGTCACCGACGAGGGCGCGACCTTCGACCGCGAGATCGACGTCGACGTCGAGGCGATCGTCCCGCGCGTGACGTGGGGGACGAACCCCGGCCAGTCGATCGCGATCACCGACGTCGTGCCCGAGCCGCAGTCCGACGGCGACGTGCGCGCGCTGCAGTACATGGGGCTCGAGGCCGGCACGCCGATCGCCGGCGTGCCCGTCGAGCGCGTGTTCATCGGCTCGTGCACGAATGGGCGCATCGAGGACCTCGAGGCCGCGGCGGAGGTCATGCGCGGCCGCAGGGTCAAGGAGGGCGTGCGCGTCCTCGTCGTCCCGGGCTCGATGGCGGTCAAGGCCATCGCGGAGGAGCGCGGCCTCGCCGACGTGTTCATCGACGCGGGCGCCGAGTGGCGCGACGCGGGCTGCTCGATGTGCGTCGGCATGAACGAGGACATCCTCGCCCCCGGCGAGCGCTGCGCCTCGACGTCCAACCGCAACTTCGAGGGGCGCCAGGGGCGCCTCGGGCGCACGCACCTGATGAGCCCCGCGATGGCCGCCGCCGCGGCCGTCACGGGCACGATCGCGGACGTGCGCGAGCTGGCCGCCTAGGCGGCCGACCACCACCACGACAGGAAACGACCAAGGGGGAGATGGAGATGGGCAAGCGGATCGCGGTCCTCGTCCCGTTCGCGTTCGACGAGACCGGCCTCGCCGGCCGGCGCGCGCAGCAGAACTCGGTCAGCTGGGGGCCGGGCATCGAGTTCGAGTACGTGCCGATCTCGGCCGGCCCGCAGTGGTACGAGAACTACCACGACTGGCTCCTCGCCGACCTCGCAATGCTCGAGTGCGCACTGCGCATTCAGGACGAGGGCTACGAC